>NZ_JBXVPZ010000670.1:0-3909 GCF_057961495.1 Streptomyces sp. P5F9
CCACGACCGCGTGCAGGATGCCGCCCAACGAGTCGCGGCGGAACGGCGATTCGCCGCTCAGCACCGTGCACAGCAGCGCGCCCAGCGACCACAGATCGGACGCGGGACCGGTCCGCGCGCCCGACATCCGCTCCGGCGCGGTGTACTCGGGCGAGCCGACGAACGCGCCGCTCTCGGTGAGTGTCGTAGCGCCCGCGACCTGCGCGATACCGAAGTCGGTCAGCACGACCCGCTCGGAGTCGGCCTCGTCGGTGGCGGTCTGCAGCAGGACGTTGGCCGGTTTGATGTCCCGGTGCAGGACACCCACCGCGTGGGCCGTGCGCAGCGCGCCGAGGAGGGCGATCCCGATCCGCGCGGCCTCGGCCGCGTCGACGGGGCCGCGGGCGGAGATCCGCTCGGCGAGCGAGCCGCCGTCGATCAACTCCATGACGATGTACGGCCGTTCGTCCTGCTCGACGACGTCGTGCACGACGATGATGTGCGGGTGCCGCAGCTGCGCGACCGCCCGTGCCTCGCGCAGGGTGCGGTCGCGCTGCCGGCGGGCCTCCTCCTCGGAGAGGGTGTCGTCCTGGGCGATCTCCTTCACCGCGACCTGTCGGCCCAGGAGTTGGTCGGTCGCCCGCCACACGACGCCCATGCCACCGCGCCCGAGCCGCTTCTCCAGTCGGTAACGCCCGGCGATCACCCGGGTGTTGTCCCCCTCGGTCCCCATGCGCACCATCATGACGCAACCCGAGGGCGGTCAGCCCGAGTTGGGACTCCAGCTCTGCAGGACCGTCTTGAACTGCGTGCTCGTCCGGGCCCAGTCGGCGGCGGGGGACGACATGTAGATCGCGAACTCGGTGCCGTCGCGGGACATGTACGTCTCCTCGATGGCGCGCCGGGGTCCCGGGAAGGGGGTGTCCTTCGCCAGCGCGGTCCAGGTGTAGTCCCACAGGGAGCCCGGACGGTCGCGGTAGGTGTTCGCCTCCAGGGTCACCCGCTGGTAGGCGACCAGCTTCTGGAGCTGCACTTCCAGGTCCACTTGGTGGTCGTACGCGGTGGGGAAGTCCGGTGAGGTGTCGATGGCTATGCGGACGAAGTGCTTGCCGTTGTCGGGCGTGTAGTCGACCTGCTTGATGCCGTCGGCGTCGCCGTAGACCTTCCGCTTCCAGCCCTTGGGGAGGGAGACGTCGAAGCCCCAAGGGTCGTGGTGGACCTCCCAGTTGGCGGGCAGGGAGCCCTGCGCCGGGGACGACGGCGTGGCGTCGACCGCCGTGGGGCTGTGCGAGACGGAGGCGGACGGGCCGCCGTCCTGCTCGCTGTCCTGGCGCCACTTCTGCAGCCCCAGCGCCGCACCGCCGCCGACCAGCGCGGCGACGACGACCACTAGGACAACCGAACGGAGCCGGCGCCGCTTCGGCGGAGCGGCCGCGGGCGCGAGTGTCGTACTGGCGACGAGCGGCGTGTGGTGGGTCGGCCCGGTCGCCGACGGGTACGGATGCGGGCCTCCGGTCGCCGGCGGGTACGGCGTCGCACCCGAGCCCGAGTGGAAGCCCTCCGCCAACCCGCCCTGCCGCGAGCCCACTTGCTGCGTCGGCAGCCACTCCTCCGCCGCCCGCGGCCGCCGCCCCTCGGCGGCCTCCGCGAGCATCTGCTCGGCCTGGTCCGCGTCGGGCCGCAGCGCGGGGTCCTTGTTCAGCAGCGCGGCGATGACGGGCGCGAGCGCACCGGCGTACCGCGGTTCGCCGGCGTCCTCCTCGACGACGGCCTGCATGGTGGACAGCGGCGAGGTGCGGCGGAAGGGCGAGCGGCCCTCGACCGCCGTGAAGAGCGTGGCGCCCAGCGCCCACAGGTCGGAGGACGGTCCCGGGTCGGCGCCGCGGACGCGCTCGGGGGCGAGGTAGTCGACGGAGCCCACGACCTCTCCCGTGCGCGTGATGGTCGAGTCGCCCTCGATCTGCGCGATGCCGAAGTCGGTGAGCAGCACCCGCCCGTCCTGCCCGAGCAGTACGTTGCCGGGCTTGACGTCACGGTGCAGGACGCCGGCGGCGTGCGCGGCGCGCAGGGCACGCAGCACCCATACGCCGATGCGCGCGGCCTCGGCGGGCTCGATCCGGCCCTTCTCCTTGACCTCGTCGGCAAGGGAGTTGCCCTCGACGAGCTCCATGACGATCCATGGGCGGCCGTCGTGTTCGAGTACGTCGTGCACGGTGACGACGGCGGAGTGGTTGATCCGCGCGGCGGCGCGCGCCTCGGCGCGGGTGCGCGCCAGCAGCCGCGGCTGGTCGCTCTCGGACACGTAGAGCGCGGCCGTCAACTCCTTGATGGCGACGGTCCGGTGCAGTACCTCGTCATGGGCACGCCACACCCGGCCCATGCCGCCGCTGCCGATCGATTCGGCGAGCCGATAGCGCCCCGCGAGAAGCAGGCCCTGCATCTGATTCACGTTTCCCCGCAATGCTCTTGACAGGCTCAGCGTAAGGACAGGGCCTCGTCCAGGGAACCAGCGGGGTACCACGGAGACCGCACTGTGACGGTTGTCGCTTCTGCGCCCGAACGGGAACCGACGGGCCTCGGCGCGCCGCCTCCGCAGGTCACCCGGTGTACTGATAGGTGGACGACGCCTGCTCGTACAGCCGTGTCACTTCGTCCCGTTGAGCCTCCGGGCCGCGTACCTGCACGATGTGGTACCGCCCGCCGATGAGGAACGCCATGTTGCGCACGAACAGGTCGCCCCCCTGGCTGTCCGTCCAGGTGAACTGCCCCTCGGCCATGGTCTTTCCGCCCACCGTGATGGTCCGCAGCCCGGTCGCGGTGGCCCAGCTGGAGTTGCGGTACGGCTGCAACTCGGCCTCCTTGTCGCGCTGGTAGACCATCGGGTCACTGCCGTCCGTCGTGGCGCTGTCCCGTCCCGCTACGACGATCAGCTCGAAGTCGCCGTGGGAGTAGACGACTTGACCGCTCCCGTTCTTGGGCGTCCGGGTCCAGCCCTTCGCCACCGCGACCTGGAACCCTTCGGGGTCCTTGCGCAGCACGAACCCGTCGGCGACGTTCGGGCCCGTCTGCGTCTCGGTCGAACTGGCGGAGTTGGAAGGGCTGTTGTGGGCACTCGGCGAGGTCTGATCGGGCTGCGGCTGACTACTGGCCCCGGCCGAGGACTGAGTGGGCGCGGTACTGACCTCCCCGGCGGCCCCGGTCCGATCCCCTTGCCCTGCCCCGGTGTTCTCCCCGGACTTGGGCATGAAGAGCATGGCGTACGCGACCGCGCCGGCGAGCAACAGGAAGATGAGAATCACCAGGGTCCGGCCGAGCCGCCGCGGCGACCCGCCGACCTCTTCCCTGGCCCGCTTGTGCCGGCCGTGCGGACTGGTCGCGGGCAGCCCGGCCCGCCGCCTGCGCACCAGCTCGCCGCGCCGCCGCACGATCGGCAGCCGCCGCGGGTCGGTCGGCGGGGTGGCGACGACATGCGTACCGGCCTCGGGCTCGGGCGCCGAACGCACCAACGACCGCAGCCAGCCCCGCAGTTCCTCGAAGTCGAGCCGCTCGGTGGGGTCCTGCCGCAACAGGGACTCCACGACCGGCCTGAGCGGCCCGCACTCCTCGGCGAAGGCGGGCGGCTCCGCACACACGAGCTGCACAAGCTCGGCGGTCGCCTCCTCCGGATAGGGCGCATGCCCCTGTACGGCCCGGAAGAGCAGCGCCCCGAGCGCCCACAGGTCGGTCGCGGGCCCGATCGGCGCGGCCAACTGCCAGTTCTCGTGCACCGGTACGGCCTGCTCGGGCGCCCACCGCTCGGTCACCGGCCCCACGACCGTCATCCGCACCTGCCGCGCGCGCTCGGCGGCCAGCGCGGTTGCGGGCCCACGGCGAGCCGGCGCACCAGCGGAGGCCAGCTCGTCCCAACGGGCAGGAGGGCGAGGGGAGTTG
>NZ_JBXVPZ010000671.1:0-3897 GCF_057961495.1 Streptomyces sp. P5F9
GCGTCCGACCGCGCCCTCCTGACCGCCCTCCTCAAGCTCCCGCCGTCGTACCGCCGCACGCTTCTCCTTTACGACGGGGTCGGGCTCGGTCTCGCGGAGACCGCGGCGGAGACGGAGGCGAGTACGCCGGCGGCGGCCAACCGGCTGCTGCACGCGCGCGAGGCCATCGCCGCGCAGTTGCCCGACCTGTCCGACCCGGCGGAACTGCACCGGCGGATGACCGAACTCGCCTCCACCGGGCGGCTCCACGCGGCCAAGCCGCCGACGGTTCGTTTCGTCGGCGAACGCCGGACCGTGTTCTGGACCCGGGCGGCGATCGCGTTCACCGTCGCGATCATTGGGGCGACGACGTTCACCCTGCGGGTTGCGCCCACGCATTACGAGGCACCGGTGCCGTTGGGGGAACGGGTGGAGGGGGTGCCTGCGCGCGTTGTGCAGGGTGCGTTGTCGGACGAGGAGGTCTCTCTTCGGGACCGGTCGCGGACCGGGATGACGAGCGGCCCGGAGAGGCTGGCGCCGCTGAGTCGGTAGTTCGCCGGCCGCGGCCCGGTGGGGGCTGGTCGCGCAGTTCCCCGCGCCCCTAAAAGACGTGCGCTGGCCTGCTTTTTTCAGGGGAGCGGTTCCCCGCGCCCCTGAAACGCAGGCCGGTTTCAAGGGGCGCGGGGAACTGCGCGACCAGCCACGACGCACCCGCAGCCGCCGAACAACCGGACCACGCACCCCAGAACGCGCCAATAAACCTGCCCCAACCCTTTTAGCAGGCCCGTTCTTTTAAGGGGCGCGGGGCTGTGTGGGATTTGCGGCTACCGCCGCGTGGGCGCGACCGGCCACAACGCCCCCGCAGCCGCCACACAACCCGACCCGGCACCCCAGAACGCGCCAATGGGCCCGCCCCCACCCAGGGGAACGGGCCCATCAACGTGAAGCCGGGTAGATCAGCCGGCCAGGATCTCGCGGGCGAGCTTGGCCGTCTCGGTCGGGGTCTTGCCGACCTTGACGCCGGCGGCCTCAAGGGCCTCCTTCTTCGCGGCGGCCGTGCCGGAGGAACCGGAGACGATGGCACCGGCGTGGCCCATGGTCTTGCCCTCGGGCGCGGTAAAGCCCGCGACGTAACCGACGACCGGCTTCGTCACGTTCTTCGCGATGAAGTCCGCGGCCCGCTCCTCCGCGTCGCCACCGATCTCACCGATCATCACGATCAGGTCGGTGTCGGGGTCGGCCTCGAAGGCAGCCAGAGCGTCGATGTGGGTGGTGCCGATGACGGGGTCGCCACCGATGCCCACCGCCGACGAGAAGCCGATGTCACGCAGCTCGTACATCATCTGGTACGTCAGCGTGCCGGACTTCGAGACCAGACCGATACGGCCCGGCTTGGTGATGTCGCCCGGGATGATGCCGGCGTTCGACTGGCCCGGGGTGATGAGACCGGGGCAGTTCGGGCCGATGATCCGGGTCTTGTTGCCCTTGGCCACGGCGTACGCGTAGAACGCGGCCGAGTCGTGGACGGCGATGCCCTCGGTGATGACGACCGCGAGCGGGATCTCGGCGTCGATGGCCTCGACGACGGCGGCCTTGGAGAAGGCCGGCGGTACGAAGAGGACGGATACGTTCGCGCCCGTCTTCTCGATCGCCTCGGCGACCGTGCCGAAGACCGGGATCTCGGTGCCGTCAACGTCGACGGACGTGCCCGCCTTACGGGGGTTCACGCCACCGACGATGTTCGTGCCGTCGGCCAGCATGAGCTTGGTGTGCTTCATGCCCGTGGAGCCGGTCATGCCCTGGACGATGACCTTGCTGTCCTTGGTGAGGAAGATAGCCATGGCTGTTTTGTCCCTCGTCCCTTACTTCGCAGCCGCGAGCTCGGCGGCCTTGTCGGCCGCGCCGTCCATGGTGTCCACGCGCTGGACCAGCGGGTGGTTGGCGTCGGAGAGGATCTTGCGACCCAGCTCGGCGTTGTTGCCGTCGAGGCGGACGACGAGGGGCTTGGTGACTTCCTCGCCCTTGTCCGCGAGCAGCTGCAGCGCCTGCACGATGCCGTTGGCGACCTCGTCGCACGCGGTGATGCCGCCGAAGACGTTGACGAAGACCGACTTGACGTCGGGGTCGCCGAGGATGATCTCCAGGCCGTTCGCCATCACGGCCGCGGACGCGCCGCCGCCGATGTCGAGGAAGTTGGCCGGCTTCACGCCACCGTGGGCCTCACCGGCGTACGCGACGACGTCCAGGGTGCTCATGACGAGACCCGCGCCGTTGCCGATGATGCCGACCTCGCCGTCGAGCTTGACGTAGTTGAGGTTCTTCTCCTTGGCGGCCGCCTCAAGCGGGTTCGCCGAGTCCTTGTCCTCAAGCGCCGCGTGGTCCGCCTGGCGGAACTCGGCGTTCTCGTCCAGCGAGACCTTGCCGTCGAGCGCGATGACGCGGCCGTCGGCGACCTTCGCGAGGGGGTTGACCTCGACGAGGAGGGCGTCCTCCTTGACGAAGGTGTCCCACAGGGTCACCAGGATCTCGGCGACCTGCTCCGCGACGTCGGCCGGGAACTTGGCCTGCGCGACGATCTCGCGGGCCTTCTCGATGCTCACGCCCTCGTTGGCGTTGACCGGGACCTTCGCGAGCGCCTCGGGGTTCTCCTCCGCGACGACCTCGATCTCCACGCCGCCCTGGACGGACGCCATGGCGAGGAAGGTGCGATTGGTGCGGTCGAGGAGGTACGAGACGTAGTACTCCTCGACGATCTCGGGCGCGGTCTCGGCGATCATCACCTTGTGGACCGTGTGGCCCTTGATGTCCATGCCGAGGATGTCCGTCGCACGCGCGACGGCCTCGTCCGGGGTGGCGGCGAGCTTCACGCCACCGGCCTTGCCACGGCCGCCGACCTTCACCTGGGCCTTGACGACGGACTTGCCACCGAGCCGCTCGGTGGCTGCGCGGGCCGCCTCAGGCGTGTCGATGACTTCACCGGCCAGCACCGGTACATCGTGCTTGGCGAAGAGGTCCCTCGCCTGATACTCGAACAGGTCCACGCGCTTCCGTCCTCAGTGATATCGCGGTTCGTTGGATGCGTGGGCGTGCCGCGAAGGGCAACGTGACGTCCGCTGTCACAAGGGAGGCGCACACGGTGACCGAGCGCGCGGCATGTCCGTCTCGCAGGTTATCGCTGCTTGCAGGGGGCCCCTAAATCGAGGGTCACACCTGAGCGGTGATACCTGTCACATGATGCCGGATTCTGTGACACGGAGTGCCGCGGGCGGGACCTTCGGGCAGGTCGTTCGGGTGGGTGGTTCGAGTAAGTAGTTCGGTGGGTGGTTCGGGTGGACGGTTCGGGCGGGGCCTCACCGGGTTGGGGTTGGCCCGGCGAGGCCCCATACCGTGAGACGCGCTCCGGACAGACCGACGGCATTCGGCCGTCCGGGGTCACTGCCTCACGGAGTCGGTCACTCCCAGTGCCGAACGGTCCGGGCGCAGACATTGCGTGCGGCCCGTGCACCCTGGATGGCCGCGGCGGCCCTGACCCGGGACCCTCTCGGGACGGAGACCACGGCATCGACGAGGCGTCGTCGGAGTTCGGCCGGGGTGATGTCGATGTTCGTGCTCGTGTTGCTGCTCATGCGTACGTCGGTTCCTCAGGCGTTCCAGAAATGGAGACATGGCGACATTCCGGGCAGCTCACCTGCCGGAAAGGCCCTGCCTAGCCTGGGAAAACGGGAACGTCCCGGTATCTGTCCCGGATCTCCGGCGCGTCCGCCCTCGCGACAACGCCGGGCACGAACCGCACGGGCACCCGGAGGTCCAGGGTCACAACGTGCGCGTCACAGTGCCGCGAGCCGCCGTTGTCCACACCCGGCTGACTGCGCTGCGCGCCGTCGGGGTCATCGGTGGGTGCCTGGTGCGGGGTGGGGG
>NZ_JBXVPZ010000672.1:0-3874 GCF_057961495.1 Streptomyces sp. P5F9
CGAATGGCTAGGCCGTGTCCGCAAAGTCCCGCCTGCTCCGCGACGCCCGGCACGCTCCCCCACTGCCTTAAGGGCGTAGGAGGTGCCCCCACTCGGACCCCCAGAGCGCGCACCGGACGCCGCGGAGCCCGCCCTTCGGGCGGACGGCGGGACTTTGCGGACATGACCTAGGCTCAGACGCCCGTGGGCGGCCCGGCTCAGACCTCCAGCATCCGCCGCAGCAACCCCCGCAACGCCAGCCGCTCCTCGTCCGACAGTCCGGCCAGCGGCTCGCGGGCGAACCGTAGGGACTCACGCAGGCTACGGGCCACCCGGCGCCCCTCGTCCGTGGCCGCCGCCAGCTTCACGCGGCGGTCGGCGGGGTCGGGGCGGCGCTCCACCAGGCCGCGGGTCTCCAGCCGGTCCACGATCCCCGTGACGTTCGACGGCTCGCACTTCAGCTTCCGCGCCAGCTTGCGCATCGGCAGCGGCTCCAGGGACAGCAGGCTGAGCAGCCGGGCCTGCGCCCCGGTCAGCTTGTGGTCGCCCGCGGCCTCCTCGTAGTCCTGGTAGAACCGCGCCACGACATCGCCGATCAGCTCGACGACCTCCATGGTCACGGGGTCGGAGCGGCGCGTCTTTTCGGGTGTGGCCATGGACCCAAGCGTACCCGTTTACTTGACATCATGAAACATTCAGAGGCATGGTTGTTTCAGGTACTGAAGTATTTGGCAGTATGCGAGTCACCCTGCACTACGAAAGGCGCTTGTGATGATCAACCGCGAATGGCACCTGCTCAGCCGCCCGGTCGGCTGGCCGAAGCCCGAGGACTTCGCCCTGGTGGAGACCGAGACCCGGGCCCCGGCCGAGGGCCAGGTGCTGGTGCGGAACAAGTACCTGTCGGTCGACCCGTACATGCGCGGGCGCATGAGCGATCGCAAGTCGTACGCCGCCCCCTTCGAGCTCGGCAAGGTCATGCAGGGCGGCGCGGTCGGCGAGATCGTCGAGTCGAACGCCGAGGGCTTCGCGGCCGGCGACCACGTCCTGCACTTCGGCGGCTGGCGCGAGTACGCGACCATCGACGCCAAGGGCGCCGTCAAGGTCGCCCCCGACCTCGCTCCGCTCTCCACCTACCTCGGCGTCCTCGGCATGACCGGCCTCACCGCCTACGCCGGACTGCTGCGCACCGCGTCCTTCAAGGAGGGCGACTCGGTCTTCGTCTCCGGCGCCGCGGGTGCCGTGGGCAGCCAGGTCGGCCAGATCGCCAAGCTCAAGGGCGCCTCCCGGGTCATCGGCTCCGCCGGCTCGGACGAGAAGGTCAAGCTCCTCGTCGAGGAGTACGGCTTCGACGCGGCCTTCAACTACAAGAACGGCCCGGTCGCCAAGCAGCTCCGCGACGCCGCTCCGGACGGCGTCGACGTGTACTTCGACAACGTCGGCGGCGAGCACCTCGAAGCGGCGATCGGCTCCCTGAACGAGCGCGGCCGCATCGCGATCTGCGGCATGATCTCGGTCTACAACAACACCGAACCCGCCCCCGGCCCGAAGAACCTCAGCCGCCTCATCCAGACCCGCGGCCGCATCGAGGGCTTCCTCGTCGGCGACCACTACGACCTGCAGCCGCAGTTCGTCCAGGAGGTCGGCGCGTGGGTGGCCTCCGGCGAGCTCAAGTACCGCGAGACGGTCGTCGAGGGCATCGAGAACAACCTGGAGGCGTTCCTCGGCCAGCTGCGCGGGGAGAACACGGGGAAGATGATCGTCAAGCTCTGACGCACGACGTCTCCACGACGAGGCCGCACCCCTGGACGTGGGGTGCGGCCTCCGTCCGTCAGTGGGCCAGCGCCGCGCTGTGCACCGCCCGCACCAGCCCCACGTTCTCCGGGGCCGCCCCGCCCGGGAACCCGAACCGGCGCCGGGTGTAGCCGTAGGACAGGCCGCTGCGCGGGTCGGCGAAGGCCTGGCAGCCGGCCGCGCCGCTGTGGCCGATCGTGCCGGCGCCCAGGAACGGGTACCAGGCGTCCGCGGTCGCCTGGAAACCGAGGCCGTACGCCCGGTGCGTGCCGGTCACCACGTCGTACCCGACGGAGTGCAGCTGCCCGAACTCCGCCGCCGTGTCCGGCTTCAACAGCGCCGCCCTGTCGTCGACTTCGCTGATCGCCGCCGCGTACAGCCCGGCGAGTCCACGCGCCGACGCCACCCCGCCGACCGACGCGGGACCCTTCGCCCGGATCACCCGCTCGTTCGGCAGTGACTCCAGGACGGTCGGCTGCGCCGCGTGTTCGTTGAACGCGATCGCGGCGAGACTGTGCGGGCCGTCCGGCTCCGCCGCACGCGCGGCCTCCTGCTCCGGGGTGAGCAACTGGGGCTGGGTGGTGCGGAATCGGGGCTCGTGCACCGCCGGCAGCCCGAGGAAGAAGTCCAGCCCGTACGGCGCCCGCACCCTCTCCTCGTGCACGTCCTTGAGCGAACGGCCCGTGGCCCGCCGTACGATCTCGCCGGTCAACGCGCCGATCACCAGGGCGTGATAGCCGAAGGCCGTGCCCGGGCGCCAGAACGGCCGCTGGTCGGCGAGGCGTTCGGCGACCGCCCGGTCGTCGGCCAGCTCGTCGAGCGTGAACCCCGTGTCCGTGCCGACCAGACCCGCCCGGTGCGCGAGCAGCTCGCGCAGAGTCAGCGCGCCCTTCCCCTCGGACGCGAACTCCGGCCAGTAGTACGTCACTTTGCGGTCCAGCTCCAGCGTGCCGTCCTGCACGAGCAGCGCCACCACGAGGTGCGCGGCGCCCTTCGTGGACGAGAACACGCCATAGAGCGAGTCGCCGTCGGTACCAGGCGGCCCCGCCCACAGGTCGACGACCCGCCGACCGTGTACGTATGCACACAACTGGCCCTCATAATCGGCACGTTCGCCCGCCACCACCGCGGCGAACTCCTCCCGCACCGTCTCGAAGCCGTCGGCTACGGTGCCGTGGATCTCCTGGGTCATCTGCTCTCCTCGACTGATCCGCTGCTCGCGTGTGCCATCGCTCGTGTGCCGTCGCTCGTGTGTGCCATGGTGAACAACGCCCGCCCGACCTGCGGGAGTTCCCCCTTGGGATGATCCCGGAAGAGGGGCTCAGTACCGAACAGCACGGCGTGTCGGCCACTGACGACCGAGGGCCGCCCCGCCGCGTCAACGGGACCGCCCGAGCCGTCGGCCCGCGTCCGCCAGTGCCCGGCGAGGAGAGGGTTTCCGGTCGCGTACGACTGCTCGACGCGGACTGTGGGGCCGAGTCCGCTGAACCACACCGGCGCGTAGACGAAGCCGTAGTGCGGGGCGTCCGTGGTGACCGGGCCCGAATTCACCACCCGTACAAAGCCGTTGGCCTCCTCGGTGCCCTCGACGGGCGTTGCCGTCAGCAGTCCGGTCGCGGAGGCGAACGCGGCGCCGGTGACGCCCCGGCCGACGAGCCCATGCCCGGACGCGAGGAAGGTGCCCAGGGCGGTGCGGGCGGCCGGGGTCAGGGCGCCGTACTCCAGCTCCGTGGACACGAACAGCACATCGGCCCTCGACCAGTCGAACCCGGCGTTCAGGACGTCCGTCGACACGGGCGTGACGCCGAAGCCCATCTCCCGCAGCGCGAACAGCTCACCCGGGGTGACGGCGGCGGCGACGCGGACGGGGTGGAGTGCCGTGACACCGGGGAGAGTTGTGGCCTCGAATGCCACGTCGTACGTCTGAGCCGCCATGGCCGCCCCGGCCCGCGCCGAGGGAGTGTCCGGCACGATCGCGCTGCCGTCCGCTGCCCGCCGTACCGGAATCCCTTGCCGGAGAAGCGAGTTGAGGGCCGCGAACTCGGCCGGGTCGGTGAGGCGGAGGCGGAGGTCGCCGTGCGGGGTGACGTGGGCGACGGGGGAG
>NZ_JBXVPZ010000673.1:0-3874 GCF_057961495.1 Streptomyces sp. P5F9
ATCTCGGCCCCACGCGGCAGACACAGCCCCACCCGCGACTCACGCCCCACCCCACGGGCAATCAGACCCCGCGCCAGCGCATCCGACCGCGCATCCAACTCCCCGTAGGACAGCGGTCGGTCGCTGAACCACAGCGCCGCCGTGTCCGGCGTGCCGACGGCCCAGCTGCGGAACCGTTCCAACACCGTGCCGGGAACCCCGTCCCGCGCGGTGGCGTTCCACTCCTCGACGACCGCGGACCGCTCGGGCCCGTCGAGGAGATCGATGTCGGCCACTCGTAGCGCCGGCTCGTCCGCCACCTGTTCCAGCACCCGTATCAGCCATCCGGCGACGCGGGCCGCCGCCTCCTCGTCGAAGAGGTCCGGCCGATGTGTCATGACGATCCGGAGGCCGACGTCGGGGACGATGCCGACGGTCAGCGGGAAGTTGGTGGCCTCGTGCGCATCCATGCGGGTGAAGGAGATGGTGCCGGGCGCGGGCGCCCCGTCGGGCGGGGTCGGGTAGTTCTCGTAGACCACGAGGGTGTCGAACGTCGCTCCCGGCCCGGCCGGCCCCTGCACCTCGCTCAGGCCCAGATGCTGATGCGGCATCAGCGACGACTGCCGCGCCTGGAGGTCCGCGAGCATGTCCAGCACCGGCTGCCCGCCGGCCAGCGACACCCGTACCGGCAGCGTGTTGATCATCAGGCCGACCATGGACTCGGCGCCCGGCAGATCCGCCGGCCGCCCCGACACCGTCGCGCCGAACACCACGTCGTTCCGTCCCGTCAACCGGGACAGGACCAGCGCCCACGCGCCCTGCACCAGCGTGTTCAGCGTGAGGTTCCGGCCGCGGGCCAGCTCCCTCAGCCGCGCGGTGGTCTCCTCGGGAAGATCCCGGACGAGGTCCCGCGGCAGTACGGAGACCTCGGCCCCGCCCGCCGCCTGGGGGGCGACCAGGGTCGGCTCCTCCGCCCCCGCCAACTCCTCCCGCCACGCGGCGCGTGCCGCCTCGCGGTCCTGGCGGCCGAGCCACGACAGGTAGTCGCGGTAGGAGGTGACCGGGGGCAGTACCCGGATGTCTCCACCCGCCGTGTACACCGCCTCCAGCTCGTCGAGGAGCACCGGCATCGACCAGCCGTCCAGGAGGATGTGATGGGTCGTCACGACGAGGCGGTGGCGGGCTTCCCCGAGCCGGGCCAGCACCAGCCGGAGCAGGGGCGGGGAGGCGGGGTTCATCCTGTCCTCCCGCTCTTCGCGGGCCAGCCGCTCGAACCGGGTCAGGGCCTCGTCGTCGCCGAGGTCCGACAGGTCGACGTCGCGCCATGGGAGCACAACGCTCCGCGAGATCAGCTGCACCGCCTCGCCGGACCTGCGCCGTTGGAAGCTGGCGCGCAGGACGGCGTGGCGCTCGATCAGAGCCTCCCAGCACGCGCGGAAGAGCTCGGTGTCCAGGGGGCCGTCCACGCCGAGGACGCACTGGAGGCCGTAGACATCCGGTCCCTCGTCGTCGTACGAGGAGTGGAAGAGCATCCCTTGCTGGAGGGGCGAGAGCGGCCATACTTCCGCGAGAGCGGATCCCTTGGCGGGCGTCGAGGGGGGCGTCGGGGGCTTCACAGGAACCGTCCTTCGTCGAGTTCGGCAGCTATGGCTTCGAGGTCGTCGACTTCGTCCTGGTCTAGATCGAGGAGCGAGAAGTCGGAGGGGGTGTGGCCGCCGGCCTGGGGACCAGCGGTGTGCGCGGCGAGGCCCGACAACAGCCCGAGCCAGGCCTGGCCCAGTTCCTCTACGTCGGTCTCGTCCAGCAGCGCGGCGGGCCAGCTCAGGGTGAGCGTCAACTCCGGCCCGCTGACGGTGTCCGCGACCACGGCTCCCGCAGCGAGCGCGTGCAGCACCGGCATGCCCGGATCGGCAGCACCTCCGACGGCCGTGTCCCCGGCCGTCTGCCAGGGCTCGACCGGGCCTGGCTCGGCACCACCGGCGGTTGCGAACCGGCCCAGGTAGTTGAAGCCGATCTGCGCCACCGGCTGGGCCGCCAACACCGGCCCCGTCTCCGGGTTCAGATGACGCAGCAGGCCATGGCCGAGCCCGTCCCCGGGTACCGCCTGCACCTGCTCCTTCACCCGCTTCACCAGCGCACCGGCCGCCGCACCACCGGCGGCGGCTTCGGCAAGGTCCACTCCGGAGGCGTCCAAACGGACCGGGTAGGCGGCGGTGAACCAGCCCACCGTCCGCGACAGGTCCATGCCCGCCGACAACGGCTCACGGCCGTGCCCCTCGACCTCCACCAGGAACCCGTCGGAGCCGATGCCGGCGCCGGTCCCTGGGGGGTTCGGGCGGCGGTGCGTCACCGCACCGGCCAGCGTGGCCAACAGCAGTTCGTGCAGCCCGCAGTGGAACACCCGCGGTGTCTCGCCGACGAGCACCGCTGCCTCCTCCGTCGGGAGCGACCAGGAGAGCAGACGCAGGGTGGACGTCGTGTCGACGGCCGGGTCCAGCGGACGGCGGCCGATCAGCGGTTCCCCGGCACCGGCCGTCCCGGCGACCATGTCGACCCAGGCATCCAACTCGCCCACCCGCGCGGGATCTTGCGCGGCCCGCCGCAGTCCCTCCGCCCAGGCACGGAACGAGGTCCCCGCCGACTCCAACTCCGGCGGCTCTCCCGCGGCCGCCGCCTCGCACGCGGCCCGCAGATCGGGTACGAGCACCCGCCACGACACGCCGTCGACCGCCAGGTGATGAGCGGCCAGCGCAATCCGACCGACCCGCTCCGACCCGGCATCCACCCACACCACCTGCACCATCACCCCGGCCGCAGGATCCAACCGCCCCACCGCCTGCCGAGCGGCCTCCACCGCGAGCTGGTCCAACTCGCCCTCAGCGAGGCCTACGGCATCCACCCGGACCACCAGCCCGGACACGTCGATCTCACCCGCCTCCGGAACCACCAGCACCTGGTCGCTCCCGGCCCGGGCCCGCAGCATTCCGTGAGCTTCCACAAGTGCGCTGACGCCCGTCCTGAGCACGTCCACTCCCAGGTCGGCCGGCGCACCGATCACCGTCCACTGGGCGAAACCGGGCCGCAACGCGTCCGCGCCCATCGACCTCATCAACGGCGTCCACGGCACCTCACCAACACCCGTGTCCCTGACGTCCGTAGACGCGTCCTCGGTCACGGACGCAACCAACGCCAGCCGCTCCGGGGTCTTCTCCTCGAAGATCTGGCGAGGCGTCACCACCCAACCGGAACGACGCGCCCGCGAGGCGAGCTGCATCGACATGATCGAATCGCCGCCCAGCTCGAAGAAACTGTCACCGACCCCGATCGCGCCCGCCTCAAGGCCCAGCACCTCCGCGAACAAGCCGCACAGCGCTTCCTCGGCCGCCGTGCCGGGTCGTCGTGTCGAGCCCGAACCACCGAACTCCGGGTCGGGAAGAGCAGCTCGGTCCACCTTGCCGTTCACCGTGAACGGGAATACGTCGAGCACCACCAACGCAGCCGGAACCATGTACTCCGGCAGTCGCGAGGAGGCGAAGACCCGCAGAGCGTCGGCATCCACCTCATGGCCGACTACATAGCCCACCAGCCGCCCTTCACGAACCATCACGACGGCGTGGTCGACCTGGAGGTGAGACTCCAACGCCGCCTCCACCTCGCCCAGTTCGATGCGGAAGCCGCGGATCTTCACCTGCTCGTCCGCTCGCCCCACGAACTCCAGTTGGCCCTCGGCGGTCCAGCGGATCAGGTCACCGGTGCGGTACATCCGCTCGCCCTCACCGAAGGGGGCGGCCACGAACCGCTCCGCCGTCAGGTCCGGACGCCCGGAGTAGCCGCGCGCCAGACCGGGCCCGGACACGTACAGCTCACCCGCCACGCCGACCGGCACCGGCTGGAG
>NZ_JBXVPZ010000674.1:0-3869 GCF_057961495.1 Streptomyces sp. P5F9
GGCCTCTGCCCACCTCTCTCTGGAGGCTGTACGTTGCGTACGTCACCCCCCAACTCCCCCCACATACGCGGCAACTGGCGCAGACTCGGCGCCGCCGCCACCGCGACCGCCGCACTCCTGCTCGCCGGACTCGGCACCGCGGCCCACGCAAGCGCGGCCGTCACCCCCCACAAGGTGACCGCCAAGACGATCGCCGCACAGGTCGCCAAGGCCCACGTGCAGTACACGAAGATCGGCTGTGCCGCGACCCCGAAGAAGGGCTACGCCGCGTGCAACGCCCTCCGTGTCACCGGCGGCACCACCGCCTTCATGGAGAAGCAGGCCGCGCTGAAGGGCATCGCGCCCAAGACCATCTCCCCGAAGGCCGCCTCCGACGACCCCACCGGCTACGGCCCCTCGGACATTCAGTCCGCCTACGGCCTGGACGACGCGGCCGCCGACAACGGCTCCGGCGAGACCGTCGCCATCGTCGACGCCTACGACGACCCGAACGCCGAAGCGGACCTCGCGACCTACCGCTCGTACTACGGCCTCTCGGACTGCACCACGGACAACGGGTGCTTCACCAAGGTCAGCCAGACCGGCTCGACGACCTCCCTCCCCTCCGCCGACAGTGGCTGGGCCGGCGAGGAGTCGCTCGACCTCGACATGGTGAGCGCGACCTGCCCGAACTGCAACATCCTCCTAGTCGAGGCCAAGTCGGCGAGCGACGCCAACCTCGGCACCGCGGTGAACGAGGCCGTGAAGCTGGGCGCGAAGTTCGTCTCGAACTCCTACGGCGGCTCGGAGTCCTCCTCCGACACGTCGTACGACACCTCGTACTACAAGCACGCGGGCGTCGCCATCACCGCCAGCGCGGGCGACGAGGCCTACGGCGCCGAGTACCCGGCCGGTTCGCGGTACGTCACCTCGGTCGGCGGCACCGCCCTCTCCACGTCCTCCAACTCCCGCGGCTGGACCGAGTCCGTGTGGAAGACGAGCAGCACCGAGGGCACCGGCTCCGGCTGCTCGGCGTACGACGCGAAGCCGTCCTGGCAGACCGACACCGGCTGCACCAAGCGCATGATCTCCGACGTCTCCGCGGTCGCCGACCCGGCCACCGGCGTCTCGGTCTACGACACCTACGGCGCCGACGGCACCGGCTGGGGCACCTACGGCGGCACCAGCGCCTCGTCCCCGATCATCGCTTCGGTCTACGCGCTGGCCGGCACCCCCGGCAGCAGTGACTACCCGGCCTCGTACCCGTACGCCGCGGCCGGCACCTCCGCGCTGAACGACGTGACGAGCGGCAACAACGGCTCCTGCTCGACGAGTTACTTCTGCACCGCCAAGTCGGGCTACGACGGCCCGACCGGCTGGGGCACCCCCGAGGGCGTGTCGGCCTTCACCGGCTGACCGCACTCCACTCCAGAACCTCCCCGTCGGGTCACGGGGAGCCGCCGGCAAGAGGGGGACGTGGGGTCCCCTCGGCGGAGTACATAGCAACGGGCCGCGGCAACCAGCCGCGGCCCGTTCGCCGTGCCGCACGCCTCATGCCGCACGCCCCGCGTCCCCTGCGCCCATGTGCTAAGTGACTGCGTGACCAGTGGAAACACCATGGAAATACTGTGAGTTGGGTCAAGCGGGCGCCACTCGATGGCCATCGGACAGCCATCGGAAAGTAAGGCCCACACCCCGTTCGGCAATACGGAGGTCAGGATTCCAGCAGCCTCTTGTTGTCGCGTACTCAACAAGGGATCGTCATCGCGGGCCGCCCCCCACCGCCGGGGAAACCGGACCGGCGACACGCACCCGCACCGCCCCTGTTCCACCAACTCAGGAGGCTGCACCTTGCGTACCACGACCCCCAACTCCCCCCACACGCACGGTAGATGGCGCCGCACAGGGTCCGTCGTCATCGCCACAGCCGCACTCGTCTTCACCGGCCTCGGCACCGCCGTACAGGCCGACGCCGCGGCGAGCGCCACCACCTCCACGAAGGTGACGTACGCCGCCACCCCCTGTGCGACCCCCAAGCACACGGGCGACCTCACCTGCAAGTCCTACCGCGTCACCGGCGGCCTCACCGCCTTCCAGAAGATGCAGGCCGCGAAGACCGGCATCACCCCCAAGGCGGCCGACGCGTCGACCCCCTCCGGCTACAGCCCGACCAACCTCCGGTCCGCCTACGGCCTGACCTCCGCCGCCGCCTCCAACGGCTCCGGCGAGACGATCGCGATCGTCGACGCGTACAACGACCCGAACGCCGAGGCCGACCTCGCCACCTACCGTTCGTACTACGGCCTTTCGGCCTGCACGACGGCCAACGGCTGCTTCAAGAAGGTCAGTCAGACCGGCTCCACGACGTCCCTCCCCACCAGCGACGCCGGCTGGTCCGAGGAGATCTCCCTCGACCTCGACATGGCGAGCGCGATCTGCCCGCTCTGCAACATCACCCTCGTCGAGGCCACCAGCGCCAGCTACGCCAACCTCGGCACCGCCGAGAACGAGGCCGTCGCCCTAGGCGCCAAGTTCGTCTCGAACTCCTACGGCGGCTCCGAGTCCTCCTCCCAGACGTCGTACGACACCTCGTACTACAACCACGCGGGCGTGGCCATCACCGTCTCCTCCGGTGACAGCGCCTACGGCGCCGAATACCCGGCGACCTCCCGGTACGTCACGGCGGTCGGCGGCACCAAGCTCTCCACCTCCTCCACCACCCGCGGCTGGACCGAGACCGTCTGGAAGACCAGCAGCACCGAGGGCACCGGCTCCGGCTGCTCCTCCTACGACGCCAAGCCCACCTGGCAGACCGACACCGGCTGCACCAAGCGCATGGAGTCCGACGTCTCCGCCGTCGCCGACCCCGCCACAGGTGTCTCCGTCTACGACTCCTACGGCGTCACCGCCGGCTGGTACACCTTCGGCGGCACCAGCGTCTCCGCCCCGATCATCGCCGGCGTCTACGCCCTCGCCGGCACCCCGGCCAGCGGCACCTACCCCGCGCAGTACCCCTACGACTACGCGGGCACCTCGTCCCTCAACGACGTGACGAGCGGCAACAACGGCACCTGCACCACGTCGTACTTCTGCACCGCCACGACCGGCTACGACGGCCCGACCGGCTGGGGCACCCCGGAAGGTGTGTCCGCCTTCGCCAACTGACGGACGGTGACCTGCCCCCCACCCTGAACTGATCACCAGTCACATGTCGTGCCACAGTGGGTCGTGGGGGCCACACCTGGCACGGGAGAACGGGCCGCGGCATCCAGCCGCGGCCCGTTCATCATGAGAACATCGAGGCGAACCCAATCCAGTAATCAGGGGCTAACGACCGAACCACGGACAGGTTCCGCACCGGAATCGTTGCCCGGCGTTACCTACCGTGATACACAGAGTGACCGTACGGGGTATTCGTACGAAACCCGCCAATCAATGACGCCAAGTCGACATCGCACGGCGCCTTTGTCGGCGACAATGATGCCTGACCTCTGCGCACCTGCAGGGGATGCGGAACTACCCACCAGGGGCGGTGACTTACATGCTCTTCGCGGCCGACAAGGGAGACATCAACACCATCATCGGGGGGATCGCTCCGGACTGGGGCCCCTTCGGCAGCCTGGGTAACGAGGCGAAGGTGATGATCGAGGTCGTGATGGCGGTCGCCATCCTGCTCTGCCTCGGTATCGCCGTATGGGGTGCGGCCAAACAGCGCATCGGCGCGACGGCGCTCCGCGACACGTTCAGCGCGGAACAGGGCAAGGGACTCATCGTCGCCGGCCTGACCGGCGTCTTCATCATCGGCTCCCTCGGCACCCTCTTCACGATCGTGTACGGCATGGCCGTATAGCCGAGCCCGGCCAGTCCCCTTCTCCCACTCCTCCCCACCC
>NZ_JBXVPZ010000675.1:0-3864 GCF_057961495.1 Streptomyces sp. P5F9
CGTACCAGGGGACGACGTGGCCGGTGTCGTCGAAGTAGGTCTCGCTGCCCCGGAGCCAGGGGACGGGGCCCTGCCCGAAGGGGTCCGTGACGGCGTGCGCCAGCGCTCCGGACTCCCAGCGGCGGATCTGCTCCGACCCCATGGTCGCTCCCCTCCCTCGTGCCCCCGTGGTGTTCCTTCGTTCAACTGTCGTATGCCGTAAGCCTTTGCCATGGACGGAACGGCGTACGGGATCGGCCCCAGCACATCACATTAAGCACGCACTCTGTCACTGGTCGTTGCCGATTGACCAAAAGTGGAGCACGGGGTTCCGATATCGGTGGGTGGTGGCTGCGCGGCGGGGGCCTCGGCGTCAGACGAGCCGGACCGGCTTCTCGGGGCGTATGCCCAGGTCGATCAGCCACGCGTGCAGGGGCGCCGGGTCGCCGTCCTCGACGAGGCTGAGCACCCTCGGGGCGAGGTCGGCCGCCCTTTCGCCGTTGACGAGCAGCGTCGGTCCGTCGAGCCAGTCCAGGCCGGGCAGCGCGCCGGCGGTGTCCATCGCGGCGCAGCACACCATCGCCGTGACGTGATCGGCGAGCAACTCCCGCCCGGTGCGCGGCGGTTGGAGCGGGAAGAGGGGGAGCGCGGTGTCGTCCCAGAGCCCGGTGTCGGGCCCTTGCCCGGGTGGGGCCGAACCGGTCGGCGGGGTCGCCGCCTCCTCGCGCGCCAACTCCGCGGTGAGGCCCGCGGCGAGGGCCGCGCTGTGCGGCGAGCAGCGTTCACCCAGCTCTTCGTCGTCGTCGGCGGCCATCGCCTTGTAGGGCTCGGGCACGGGGTCCGACTCCGGCTCCGAGTGGGCGGCCTGGGCTTCCCGTTGCGCGGAGGTGGACGGGTCGCCGAGCGTGGCGTCCGGCGCATACGGATCTACGGCATCGACCTCCCCGTACCGATCGCCCGGTGCCGGTGCCGGTCCCGTCGCCGTCGGGTCCGTCAGGTGGTCCACCACTCGGGCCAGGGTCGGGGCGTCGTGGTGGGGCGGGGTCGGGCCGGGGGCGCGGCGGACGCCGAGGGTGTCCAGGACGCGGTGGAGGCGGGCCGCGTCGGTGCGCCATTTGCGGTCGACGACCTCCTCCGGGTACTCCTGCCAGCTCACCGGCGCCCAGTCGGGACCGGTCTCGGCGGGGCCGCCGTGGAAGAGGCGGGCGGCGAGGAGCGAGGTCGCCTCGTCGATCGTGCCGGGCTCTTCGAGCAGGTCACAAGCGGGGCGCTCGCCCAAGCGCGAGGCGAAGCCCTCGGCCAGGCGGTCGCGCCGGGACAGCTCCGTGAGTGCCGCGACGACGCCCGCGTCCAGCCGGGACGGCCAGCGGCCCATCCGCCACGCGGGCAGCGCGACCCGGGTCAGCAGCCGGTCCCAGCCCGCGTACGCCAGGCCCACCTGTTCCTGCGCGACGATCCGCAGGCCGTAGTCCACAGCCTGTGCACGCTCGGCGGCCGCGGCGGCCACACCCCGCTCCATCTCGGCCGCGTGCCCCCGGCAACTGCGCAGCAGCAGCCGGGCGACCCAGCCGACACCGGCGAGCACCGAACGGAACACGGGACCGCGCGGTGCCGAGGTCACCGCCACCGCCGCGTCCAGACCCCGTACGAAACGGCGGGCCGCGGCTATGTCCGGGTGCGCCGAGGGTCCCGTACCGGCGACGACCGGCGCGAGCACCGCCCGCAGCTCGCCCACCCGCATCCACCACAGGAACGGCGAGCCGATGACGAGGACGGGCGAGGCCGCCGTACGACGGGAACGCCCCGGGGTGAGGCCGCGTACGCCGGTGATCTCGTCGCGGTTCTCCTGCGGGGGCGGGCCGTGGGACGGGTGGGTGCGGTCCTCCAGCCAGCTGTCGCAGTCCGGGGTGAGCGCTATCGCGGACGGCGCGGGGACGTCGAGGCGGTCGGCGAGGTCGCGCACCAGGCGATACAGGTCGGGGGCCGACTCCTCGGCGATCGCGACCGTGGGACTCACGGCCGGGCGGGCCCGCGCGACGACCAGCGCGATGGCGCCGGCGGCGAGCAGCACGACGACCGCGGCCACGCCCATGATCCAGCGGGAGAGGTCCCAGCCCCGGCCCACGAGATGGCCGGTGGAACCGCCCGCGAGCAGGATCACCGCGGCGGCGGCGGGCAACAGGGCGACGGCCAGCGCCCGACTGCGGATCCGCAGCACGGCCAAGGCCCGGGAACGCGCCGCCTGCGCGCCCGCCTCCACACCCATACCGGTCACGACCGGACCTCACCCCCTCCGTGCTGTCCCGCTCTGCTGGCGTTGCTCACTCCCCCACTGTGGCACCCGCCACTGACATCGCAATGCCGGTGGGCCAAGTGCCGGAACGCTTGCGCCGCACCATAGTTGGGGCCCCGGTCCCCGTCAGCCGGTTGGGGCATCGGTCACTCGATGGAATGGCTCAGGGGAAAGGTGGATGACAGAGGGCAAGGATCAGGCCCCTGATCCTGAGACGGATTCGGGGCCTGTCGGGTTTATCGGTGTGGGCCATCGGTGTGGTTCACCGGCGGCCGGAGCCGCTTGGGGTCACTGGCCCGTCGCCGCCTTCGCCGCGATGTCCGTGCGGTGCTGGGAGCCGTCGAGACGGACGCGGGCCACGGCCGCGTACGCGCGCTCGCGGGCCTGGGTGAGGTCGGTGCCGGTCGCCGTGACGGAGAGGACGCGGCCGCCCGCGCTGACGACGTCGTCGCCGTCGTACCTGGTGCCGGCGTGCAGCACGTACGCGTGCGGGGCGTCCTGCGCGGCCACCTCGTCGAGGCCGGTGATCGGGTCGCCGGTGCGCGGGGTGCCGGGGTAGTTGTGCGAGGCGATGACGACGGTGACCGCCGCGTCCTCGCTCCAGCGCAAGGGGGCCAGGTCGTCGAGGGTGCCGTCGGCGGCGGCGAGCAGGACGCCGGCCAGCGGGGTCTTCAGGCGGGCCAGGACGACCTGGGTCTCCGGGTCGCCGAAGCGGGCGTTGAACTCGATGACCCGGACGCCGCGGCTCGTGATCGCGAGGCCGGCGTAGAGGAGGCCGGAGAAGGGGGTGCCGCGGCGCCGCATCTCGTCGACGGTGGGCTGGAGGACGGTCTGCATGACCTCGTCCACCAGCTTCGGGTCGGCCCACGGCAGCGGGGAGTACGCGCCCATGCCGCCGGTGTTCGGGCCCTCGTCGCCGTCCAGCGCGCGCTTGAAGTCCTGCGCGGGCTGGAGCGGTACGACGGTGACGCCGTCGGTGATCGCGAAGAGCGACACCTCGGGGCCGTCGAGGAACTCCTCGATGACGACCCGCTCGCAGGCGTTGGCGTGCGCCTTCGCCGCGTCGAGGTCGTCAGTCACCACGACGCCCTTGCCGGCGGCCAGTCCGTCGTCCTTCACGACGTACGGCGCACCGAAGGCGTCGAGAGCCTCGTCGACCTCTTCCGGGGTCGTGCAGACGTAGGAGCGGGCGGTCGGCACACCGGCCGCCGCCATCACTTCCTTGGCGAAGGCCTTGGAGCCCTCCAGCTGCGCGGCCTCCTCGGAGGGGCCGAAGACCGGGATGCCCGCCTCGCGCACGGCGTCGGCGACCCCGGCGACGAGGGGTGCCTCCGGGCCGACCACGACGAGCTCGGCACCGAGTTCGGTGGCCAACGCGGCTACGGCCGCGCCGTCGAGGGGGTCGACCCGGTGCAGCTCGGCCACCTCGGCGATGCCGGCGTTGCCGGGGGCGCAGTGCAGGGCGGTGACGTTGGGGTCGTTGGACAGGGAATGGCACAGGGCGTGTTCGCGGGCACCGGTACCGATGACGAGGACCTTCACGGGGTCAGCCTAGGTCACGGTGAGGGTGGGGTTGCCGACCGGGCCGGGGG
>NZ_JBXVPZ010000676.1:0-3849 GCF_057961495.1 Streptomyces sp. P5F9
TCACTGGGGGCTGCGCCCCCAGACCCCCCTTCGGCCTGAACGGCCTCGTCCTCAAACGCCGGACGGGCTGACAGTGAACGCTCGTCAATAAGGGTGACCCCTCCGCGCGGCACCCGGCTCCCGTCGTAACGCCGCGTTTCTCTGATCGCATGATCAGTACACGAATCGCGCACAGAAGTATCGCGGTGCTGCTCACCGCGGTGATCGCCCTCCCCATCGGGGCCGGTAGTGCCTGGGCGGACGGGCCGGTGCCGCCGGCCGCGGGGCCGGGGGAGACCGAGTTGGTGCCGGGGGTGCCGCCGGGGCCGTATCAGCCGTGGCAGATCGACACACCGGATCAGGCGCTCGCGCCGAAGGTGTACACGCCTACCGCCGAAGAGGACAGGGTCGAGCCGCGGGACGCCGCCGCGGGGACCTACGCGCTCGTCGAGTACGTGCCGATCGCGGACGCCGTCGCCAAGGTGACCTGCAGCAAGCAGACCGGGCCGTATCAGCGGAGCGTCGAACGGTGGCTGAAGCTCACGGTGGACGGGAAGCAGTCGAGCGGCGACTGCAAGGCCATCCGTGCCTTTCAGAAGAAGCAGGGCATCAAGCCCGCCATCGGGTTCGCCGGGCCTGTGACGTGGGCTCGTATGCAGCTCATCGGCGCCAAGAAGAATCCGAATGCCGCCCGGAAATGTCCCGTCCGCTCGTACCGCGTCGCCTGTGTCGATCTCGACCGTCAGCTCACCTGGGTGCAGAAGGGGAAGAAGGTCGTCTTCGGGCCTGTGCCCATGCGGAGCGGGCGGACCGGGCATGTGACCCGGGGCGGCTGGCACAAGATCTACTGGAAGCACAAGAACCACTGGTCGACGCTCTACAACAGCCCTATGCCGTATGCCCAGTTCTTCGACGGCGGCATCGCCTTCCACGCCGTCTACGGCAGCATCTACACCACCGTCGGCTCCTGGGGCTGCGTCAATCTGCGGCTGGCCGACGCGCGCAGACTCTGGGGCGTCCTCAAGAAGGGCGACCGTGTGTACGTGTGGGGGCACCGGCCCGGGAACTAGGGAACAAGGAGGGCTCAGAGGGGGTGTCAGTCCCCTCTGAGACACTGGGGGTGCCATGAACGAGACAGAGACACAGTCCACCGCACCGTTGCGCGCCCGCGCCGAGATCGATCTGGGCGCCCTGCGGGCCAACGTGCGGACTCTGCGCGCCCTCGCGCCGGGCGCGGCCCTCATGGCCGTCGTGAAATCCGATGCCTACGGCCACGGGGCCGTGCCCTGTGCGCGTGCCGCGGTGCAGGCGGGGGCCACCTGGCTCGGTACCGCCACGCCCCAGGAGGCGCTTGACCTGCGGGCCCGCGCCGGGCTGCCCGACGGCGTGCGGATCCTGTGCTGGCTGTGGACCCCGGGCGGGCCCTGGCGGGAGGCCGTCGAGGCCGATCTCGATGTGTCGGTGAGCGGGATGTGGGCCCTGGAGGAGGTCGTCGCGGCCGCTCGTGCTGCCGGGCTCCCCGCGCGCGTGCAGCTCAAGGCCGACACCGGGCTCGGGCGTAACGGGTGTCAGCCCGGCGACGACTGGGCCGAGCTGGTCGACTCCGCCCTGCGCGCCGAGAGCGACGGGCTTCTCCGTATTACCGGGCTCTGGTCCCATCTCGCCTGCGCCGACGAACCCGGGCATCCCTCCGTCGACGCCCAACTCGCCCTCTTCCGCGAGATGGTGTCGTACGCGGAGGACCGTGGGGTGCGGGCCGAGGTGCGGCACATCGCCAACTCGCCCGCCACGCTCACCCGTTCCGACTCGCACTTCGACCTCGTCCGGACCGGCATCGCCGTCTACGGCATCTCGCCCAGCCCCGAGGTGGGGTCCTCGGCCGACTTCGGACTGCGCCCAGTGATGTCCCTGAAGGCGTCCGTCGCGCTCGTCAAGCAGGTGCCCGGCGGGCACGGGGTCAGTTATGGACATCACTACGTCACGCCCGGTGCGACCACCCTCGGACTCATCCCGGTCGGATACGCGGACGGCATTCCGCGGCATGCCTCCGGTACCGGGCCCGTGCTCGTCGGCGGGAAGTGGCGGACCGTCGCGGGGCGGGTCGCCATGGACCAGTTCGTCGTGGACCTGGGCGGGGACGAGTTGGCGGCCGGGGCGGAGGCGATCCTGTTCGGGGCCGGTGACCGCGGTGAGCCCACCGCCGAGGACTGGGCGCAGGCCGCCGGCACCATCGCGTACGAGATCGTGACCCGCATCGGAACACGCGTTCCCCGCGTCTACGTCAATGAGGCCGTCGGAGAGATCGTCCCCGAGGTCGTCGGTGAGGTCATCCCCGGGTATGAGGGAGACGACGTAGCGCAGGGAAGTGACGTGAAGAGGAGCGGCACGTGAGCGAGAGCAGTGCGGAGGCGGTCGCCGCGGTCGCCTCCGCCGCCGCGGGGGCGGGCGGGAACTGGCGGAAGGTCACCGGTATCGCGGGCGCCGCGATAGGTGTGATCGCCGCCGGGGCCGCGGCCGGTGTCGCCATAGAGCGGATGACCGTCGGGCGCGGGATGCGCGAGCGGGCCCGGCTGGCGCTCGACTCCACCGGGCCGTACGGCTCGCTGCGCGGCACCCCGGGCACGGCCCAGGCCGACGACGGGACCGAGCTGTACTACGAGGTCGACGACATCGAGCCCGACGTCGCCGTCACGCCCAAGCGGCGGCGGCTCTTCGGGCGCAAGGCACCCGCTCCCGTCACTGTCGTCTTCAGCCACGGGTACTGCCTCAACCAGGACTCCTGGCACTTCCAGCGGGCCGCCCTGCGCGGGGTCGTGCGGACCGTGCACTGGGACCAGCGCAGCCATGGGCGTTCCGCGCGCGGGGTCGCGCAGCTGGAAGACGACATGCCGCTCACCATCGACCAGTTGGGGCGCGATCTGAAGGCCGTGATCGACGCGGCCGTGCCCGAGGGGCCGATCGTGCTCGTCGGGCACTCCATGGGCGGCATGACGGTGATGGCCCTCGCCGACCAGTACCCCGACCTGATCCGCGACCGGGTCGTCGCCACGGCCTTCGTCGGTACGTCCTCCGGGCGGCTCGGCGAGGTCAACTTCGGGCTGCCCGTCGCCGGGGTCAACGCCGTACGGCGGGTGCTGCCCGGTGTGCTGAAGGCGCTCGGGCAGCAGGCCGCGCTGGTGGAGCGGGGGCGGCGGGCCACCGCCGATCTGTTCGCCGGGATCATCAAGCGGTACTCGTTCGCTTCGCGGGACGTCGATCCAGCGGTCGCGCGGTTCGCCGAGCGGATGATCGAGGGCACGCCCATCGATGTCGTCGCCGAGTTCTATCCGGCGTTCACCGAGCACGACAAGACCGCCGCCCTGACCCACTTCAAGGACATGCCGGTGCTCGTGCTGGCCGGGATCGGCGATCTCGTCACGCCCAGTGAGCACAGCGAGGCCATCGCCGACCAGTTGCCCGACGCGGAACTCGTACTTGTGCCGGACGCCGGGCATCTGGTCATGCTGGAGCACCCGGAGGTGGTCATAGACCGCCTTGCCGATCTGCTCGCCCGCACTGGTGCGGTGCCACTTGCGGCTACCGTAAGTGGCTGTGACTCCGCCTCCTCCTGAGAGGTGGCTTCCAGCCTTACGGCTGCGGTCCAGCCCGAACCGATCCCTCGCGGAATGCAATCAGTGTACTACTGCAAGTGAGTGATGATGGAAGTGAGCACAGTGCACGACCCGGTTGAGGCCGAGCTGACCATCAACTCCCCCGAGCAGATGCGGGAGTTGGGACGCCGCCTCGCCAAACTGCTGCGCGCGGGCGACCTCGTGATGCTCACGGGCGAGCTGGGCGCCGGCAAGACGACACTCGCCCGGGGGCTGGGAG
>NZ_JBXVPZ010000677.1:0-3847 GCF_057961495.1 Streptomyces sp. P5F9
CCCTCCGGCAACGCCCCGAGCAGCGGTGCCCCCGCCACCTCCGGCAAGTCGGCCACATTGCAACGCGACGCCAGGTCAGGTGAGTTGGGCCAGCTGCCGATCACCACGCCCAGCAGGTCGAGCCCCTGGGAACGGAGTTCACGGGCCGTCAGTTCCGTCGTGTTCAGGGTGCCGAGGCCCGCCGACGCCACCACCAGGACCGGCGCCCCCAGCAGCCGCGCCGCGTCCGCCAGCGTGCCGCCCTCCGCGTCGAACCGTACGAGCAGCCCGCCCGCGCCCTCGACCAGCACCAGGTCGTGCTCGGTGGCCAACTTCTGGGCGGCTTCCACGACTTCGTGCGGGCGTACCGGCGCGAGACCGGCCCGGCGTGCGGCCGTGCCGGGTGCCAACGGCTCGGGATACCGGGCGAGTTCGGTCGCCGTGACCGTACCCGCGAGCCTCGCCACCTCGTCGGCGTCCCCGCGCTCCTTTGGCCGTAGACCCGTCTGGGCGGCCTTCAGGACGGCCACCGTACGGCCGGCCGCCACCGCCGCTGCCGCGACCGCGGCCGTGGTGACCGTCTTGCCGACCTCCGTGCCCGTGCCCGTGATCACCAGTACCGGCATGTCAACCCTCCCGCGCCGCCGCGCACACCGCGCGGGCGATCCGAGCCAGGTCGGTGTCGCCCGTGACGTACGGCGGCATCGTGTAGACGAGGTCGCGGAACGGCCGTAGCCAGACGCCCTCGCGTACGGCCGCGTCCGTGGCGGCCTTCATGTCGACGGCGTGGTCGAGCTGGACCACGCCGATGGCGCCGAGGACGCGGACGTCCTGCACGCCCGGGATCTCCGACGCCGGGGCCAGGCCCTCCCGCAGGCCCGTCTCGATGCGCTTGACCTCCGTCAACCAGTCCTGGTTCAGGAGGAGTTCGAGCGAGGCGCAGGCCACGGAAGCCGCCAGCGGGTTGCCCATGAAGGTCGGGCCGTGGGCGAGGACCGGTACCTCGCCCCGCGAGATGCCCTCGGCCACGCGTGACGTGCACAGCGTCGCCGCCATCGTCATGTAGCCGCCGGTCAGCGCCTTGCCCACGCACATCACGTCCGGCGTCACCGCCGCGTGCTCCGCCGCGAACAGCGCGCCCGTGCGGCCGAAACCCGTCGCGATCTCGTCGAACACCAGCAGCACGTCGTGCGCGTCGCACGCCTCGCGCAGCACCCGCAGATACGCGGGGGAGTGGAACCGCATCCCGCCCGCGCCCTGCACCACTGGCTCCACGATCACCGCGGCCAGTTCGTGCGCGTGCCGCCCGATCGCCGAGCGCAGTCGGTCGGCGTACGACTCCTCGTACTCGGCCGGAGGCGCGTCCACGAACACCTGCCGGGGCAGCACGCCCGACCACAGCTCGTGCATCCCGCCCTCGGGGTCGCACACCGACATCGGCTGCCAGGTGTCGCCGTGGTAGCCGCCGCGCCAGGTCAGCAGGCGCTGTTTCGCGGGGCGGCCGAGCGAGCGCCAGTACTGGAGGCACATCTTCACCGCCACCTCGACCGACACCGAACCGGAGTCGGCGAGGAAGACGTGTTCCAGACCGTCGGGTGACATGTCGACAAGGAGCTTCGCCAGGCGTACGGCGGGCTCGTGCGTGAGCCCGCCGAACATCACATGGCTCATCCGGCCGAGCTGCTCCCGCGCGGCCTCGTTGAGCACGGGGTGGTTGTAGCCATGGATCGCCGACCACCAGGACGACATCCCGTCGACCAACTCGCCCCCGCCGTCGGCCAGCCGGAGCCGCACCCCGCTCGCCGACTCCACGACGAGCGGGTCGGCACGGCCGGGCATCGGACCGTACGGATGCCAGACGTGCCGCCGGTCCAGCTCCAGCAGTTCCGGGACGGGCAGGCGGCCGGTCGGGTCAGGCATTGGGCGCGATGTCCGTTCCGGCACCTCGACGGCGTACGGAGACCAGATCCCGGCGCACCTCGTCGACCTGCGGCGCGGCAGCGGACGTAGACGTGGAAGCGGGAGCGGAACCGCAGACTCCGGCGCTCTCGTGCCCGCCGCAGCTCCCACCGCACCCGGCGTCCTCGTGCGATCCGCAGCCGCCCGCCGTCGCCCGGTGCCGCGGCAGCGTCACCTCGCCCGCGCCCTCCACCTCGAAGCCCGCGTCCGCGATCATCTCCAGGTCGGCGTGGCCGGCCTGGCCCTCGCTGGTGAGGTAGTCGCCGAGGAAGATCGAGTTGGCGAGGTTCAGGGCGAGGGGCTGCATCGTGCGCAGGTGGACCTCACGGCCGCCCGCGATACGGACCTCGACGTCCGGGCAGACGAAGCGGACCATCGCGAGGATGCGCAGACAGCGCTGCGGGGTGAGGTGCCACTCGGCGGCGAGCGGGGTGCCCTCCATCGGGATCAGGAAGTTCACCGGCACCGAGTCGGGGTCCAGGTCGCGGAGGGAGAAGACGACGTCGACCAGGTCCTCGTCGCTCTCGCCCATGCCGGCGATCAGGCCGGAGCAGGCGGACAGACCGGCCGCGTGCGCCTTCTGCACCGTGTCGACGCGGTCGGCGTACGTGTGGGTGGTCGTGATGTCGCCGTACGTCGACTCGGACGTGTTGAGGTTGTGGTTGTAGGCGTCCGCGCCGGCCTCGCGCAGCCGGTCGGCCTGGCCGTCGGAGAGCAGGCCGAGGCAGGCGCACACCTCGACGCCCTCGTTCTGGTCCTTGATCGCCTTGATGGTGCCCGCGACCCTGTCCACGTCCCGGTCGGTCGGACCCCGGCCGGAGGCGACCAGGCAGACGCGCTTGGCGCCTCCCGCCACACCGGCCGCCGCCGCCTTCGAGGCAGCGTCGGGTTTCAGCCACGTGTACTTCAGGATCTCGGCCTTGGAGCCGAGCCGCTGCGAGCAGTACGAGCAGTCCTCGGGGCACAGGCCGGACTTCAGGTTGACGAGATAGTTGAGCTTCACCCGTCGGCCGAACCAGTGCCGGCGCACCTTTCCGGCCGCGGCCACGACATCCAGCAGGTCGTCGTCCGAGGTGGAGAGGACGGCGAGAGCTTCCGCACGGGTCGGCAGCTCGCGCCGAAGCCCCTTGTCCACGAGCGTGTTCAGCAGGTCCATGAGATCCGATCCTGTCCTACGGGACCGCCCGCGGCCAAGGAGAGATTGCACAAGACATGGCCCCGGGCATGTGGGTATCACCACACCATGGGCGGCTCGTCGTCCGATTAGTGTCTGTGCACTGCCTACAAAAGCCCGGAGGAACCATGGCGTTCGGCTGGATCGACGAGCAGGCGGAACAGCGCCGTCGCGCCGGGCTCGTACGGACCCTGCGGCCCCGTGCCGCCGACTCGCCGCTCCTCGATCTCGCGAGCAACGACTACCTGGGTCTGGCCCATCACCCGGAGGTCGTCGAGGGGGCCGCCGATGCGGCGCGGACCTGGGGCGGGGGGTCGACCGGGTCGCGGCTGGTCACCGGTACGACCGAGCTGCATGCCCAACTGGAGCGCGAACTGGCCGAGTTCACCGGGTTCGAGGCGGCCCTCGTCTTCTCCTCCGGCTACGCGGCCAACCTCGCCGCGGTCACCACGCTCGCGCCGCACGGCTCGCTGATCGTCTCCGACGCGGGCAACCACGCCTCCCTCATCGACGGCTGCCGGCTGGCCCGGGGTGCGACCCAGGTCGTAGGACACGCGGACCCGGACGGGGTGCGCAAGGCGCTGCGGACACATGACGGGCAGGCTGTCGTCGTGTCCGACTCGGTGTTCTCCGTCGACGGGGACGCGGCGCCGGTGGGGGCGCTCGCCGAGGCGTGCCGGGAGTTCGGGGCGGGGCTGCTGCTCGACGACGCGCACGGGCTCGGGGTGCTGGGCG
>NZ_JBXVPZ010000678.1:0-3843 GCF_057961495.1 Streptomyces sp. P5F9
GCCCTGCCCCCAGGCGCACTCCCCCACGGCACCTAAGAAACCCCCTCCGCCGCGATCGCCAGCGCCGAGCGCAACGTCTCCGCCACCTCGGCCTCCCCTACCCCCGCGTCGGTGACGGACCCGCTCACACTCCACGCGAACCGCTCCACCGCCGCCCGCAGCGCCGCGTTCAGCATCGCCGCCTGGATCATGGGGCGTAGATCGTCGGCCGGTAGGCCCGAGCGGTCGGCCAGGGCTCGGGCGAACGCCGGTTCCGCCTCGTCGTAGGTCTGGAGCCAGATCGCGCGGAGGCCCGGTTCCGTGCGGGTGAGGCGGACGAGGGCGCTGCCGGTGGCACCGTCGGGGCCGGTCGCGGCGAGGAGGCCGGTCGCGAGGGCCGGGTCGAAGAGTTCCGACAAGGGGTGGCCGGGGCGCCACTCCCGCAGGCGGGCGGCGATCACGTCGATGCCGGCCGAGAAGAGTGGTCGTACGCAGCTCTCCTTGCTCGGGAAGTAGCGCCACACGGTGCGGGCGGAGACGCCGACCGCCTGGCCGATCTGTTCGCCGGTGGTCGCCGCGACGCCCTGGGCGACGAACAGTTCCACCGCGGCCCGGGCGATCTCCAGGCGGATCTCGGCCTTGCGTGCCTCGGTGAGAGGTGGTCGTCCCGTGCGTCCGCTGGGTGCGGTCATCAGTTCCCCTCCGGCTGCGGTCGTGACCTCCGGGGATTCTCCACCATGACTTTATGTCACTCGGAGACATTAAGTCGTATGGTGTGGGGACCCCGGGCGGCACAGAGCCCTCGCACCACGGACAGGAGCAACCTCATGGCCACTGGACTCGACGGACGCAGCGTCATCGTCACCGGAGCGGGTTCGGGCATCGGCCGTGCCGCCGCCCTGGCCTTCGCCGCGGAAGGTGCCAAGGTCGTGGCCGCCGACCTGAACGCGGACGGCGCCGGGGCGGTCGTCAAGGAGATCGAGCAGGCGGGCGGCACGGCCGTCGCGGTCACGGGCGACCTGAGTGAGCAGGCGGTCGTGGACGAGGTGGTCGCGACCGCCGTGGAGCGGTTCGGCGGGGTCGACGTCCTGGTGAACAACGCCGGGATCATGGACCGCATGTCGGCACTGGCGGACGTGGAGGACGCGGAGTGGGAGCGGGTCATCCGGGTCAACCTGACCGCGCCCTTCCTGCTCACCCGGGCCGCGCTGCCGCACATGCTCGCGGCCGGCCGGGGCGCGATCGTGAACACCGCCTCCGAGGCGGGCCTGCGGGGCAGTGCGGCGGGCGCCGCCTACACGGCCTCGAAGCACGGGGTGGTGGGCCTGACCAAGAACCTCGCCGTGATGTACCGCAAGCAGGGCATCCGCGCGAACGCCATCGCCCCGGGCGCGACAGCGACCAACATCTCCGTGGAGGCCGACCGCGCCGCCCACGGTCCGGCGGCGCTCGGCCCGCACTTCGTCAACGTCGGCAGCCTGGCCAAGCCCGAGGAGCAGGCCGCCGCCATCGTGTTCCTCGCCTCGGACGCGGCCAGCAACATCAACGGCGTGATCCTGCCGGTCGACGACGGCTGGTCGGCGGTCTGACGACTCCGCCCCGGAGCGCTCGGCAGGCTGCGGCCTACGACCCCGGACGCCCAGCGGCGCCCTGCACGAACAGCCGCGCCAGCCGCTGCCCCGTCTCCACGGCCGCCGCATGGTCTTCGATGGGCTTCACCTGCGAGTCCTTGAACACGATGTAGGTGACGCCGGTGTCCGTACCGCCGCCGCGCGGGTCGGTGCGGATGCCGAGGCCCTTGGCCGTGGCGTACGACGCCTCGCCGATGATGTCGTGCGGACCGACGTCTCCTACGACGGCGTACTGCACCCGGTCCCGGTAGACGACGGCGGCGACCGAGCCGCCGCCGACGCCGTGGTCCCGATGGTTCCAGAGGGCGCTCGCGGCGGGGACCACGATGTACGGGAGCCGTTCGGCGTTCAGATAGCGGCCGTCGGACTGCTGGTAGGCCGTCATGGAGGAGAAGAGCGGGTCGGTGCGCGCGTTGCAGCGGGCGCCGGCCTGGCCGTCGCAGTCGATGTCCAGGTCGGCCTTCCAGTAGACGGCTTCCTTGGTGCCGCAGACCGGGATCGTCGCGCGCTCCCCGTCGTCACTGCGGTACCGGCCCCGCGAGACGGGCACGCAGTCACGCACCTTGGCCAGCAGGTCGGCGGCGCGGACATCGCCCTCGCGCAACGCGGCCGGCCCCGCCTGGGGTCGGACGAACGCGACGGGGGCTGCGGCGGGCAGCGTGGTCGGGGCGAGCAGGGCGGCGCCGGCCGCGGCCAGCGTCAGCGACTGGACACGCACGATAGAGGACCCTCTCCTGGGGGATCTGACGGACACTCAGCCCACCCTGGTACCGGTCCGATCGAGCGGCCACCGGTAGGGGGCCGGACGGTGCACGCCCCGAACTCCCGGCGCAAACCGAATCCGTGAGCCCGTACCCTTCCCGACGGAAGCCGGGGCCCTGAGCCCGCCTCACTCCCGACGGGGGCCGGGGACCCGAGCCGGTATCGGCCCCGGCCACCCGGCCGCCCGCGCCGGCGCGGGATCAGCGACGACAGCGGTCCGCGCCACCGGCATGAACTGCCCACTCCCAGCGGCGAGTTCAGCCGTGCTGACTTCAGCATACGTAACCCCCGTGACCGGTCGGCAACGGCGCCCCTCTTGATGTGGCCGCACCACCCAGGTCATATTGGTCCGGACCTTTTCCGTCGTGTGGTGCCCGCGTGATGCCGGGGAGGCAGAATCGTGCGACGCGTCCATGCCACCCCCACTCGCCTCCGTGCCGCCCTCGCTCTCCCCCGTACGGTCCTGGTGTGCGCCGTGCTCCTGCTGCTCACCTCCTGCGGCATGACCGACGAGGAGGACGGCCACGCCCCCGGCGCCCCGGCCGGCGTCACGGCCGCGGCGGGGAGCGCGACCAGCGTGCACGTCATGTGGGACGCGGTGACGGCGGACCCGGGTATCGGCACCTACGAGATATACCGAGGCACCACGAAAGTGGAGGAAGTAGCGGGTTCCGAGCACATGGTGGATGTCACCAGGCTCCGGCCCGCCACCCTGTACTCCTTCACCGTGCGGGCCCGGGACACCGACGGCCGCCTGGGTCCGCGCAGCCGGACGGTCCGGGCGCGGACACCGGTCGCCGTCGCGGCCGACCAGTCGGCGCCCACCCGTCCACTCACCCCGCAGGGCCGCGTCATCGGCAGCCGGGCCGTCCAGTTGTCCTGGGGCGGCTCGACGGACGACCGGGGTGTGGTGTCGTACGACATCTACCAGGGCGGGGCGAAGATCCACAGTGTGGGCGGAGCCCAGACCGCGACCGTGGTCACGGGGCTTCGGCCGAGCACGCGCTACTCGTTCACCGTGCGGGCGCGGGACGCCTCCGACAATCTCTCGCCCGCGAGCACGGCCGTCCCGCTGACCACCGCGCCCGGCAGCGACGACGGGAGCGGCACCGCCCCCACGGACTTCCGCGCGACCACGCACCGGGGCGACGACAGGGCGTACTACATCGACCTGTCCTGGGTGCCGCCGCGCACGGACGGGGTCGTCACGGAGTACCAGATCCAGCTCGACGGACAGCCGGCCACCTCGCTGGTCTGGGGCGGTACCGCGCCGCGCGATCACGCGAAGTACAGCTTCTACGCCGGCGGGGATGCCGGGGTCAGCCATCGGGTACGGCTCAGGGCGCGGCTGCCGGACGGCACGTGGGGCGGGCTCTCGGCGGAGCGGACGGTGACGACGGGCAAGGCCGCACCATAGGCGAACCGTAGGATTCGGCTCATGGCCCATGGGAATTCCAATGGTTCGCCGCAC
>NZ_JBXVPZ010000679.1:0-3842 GCF_057961495.1 Streptomyces sp. P5F9
GCCCCCAGGACACTCCATGCCCCTGCCGCTCCGCCTCGTCTCCCTCCTGGTCGCCGCCTGTGTGGGCGCCCTCGTGCCCGCGTCGCCCGCCGCGGCCGACGACCACTCCCTCCAGCGCGGCCTCGACGAACTGGTCGCCGCCCCCGACGGCCCGCCCGGCGTGATCGTCGTGCTCCGCGACGGCGACCACCGGCGCGTCCTGCGCGCCGGAACCGCCGACATCACCACCGGCCGCCCGCTCGAACCGAGCGACCACACCCGGACCGCGAGCACCAGCAAGGCGTTCACCGGCGCGGTGGCCCTGCATCTCGTACGACAGCACCGGCTCGCCCTCGACGACACGATCGGCACCCGGCTGCCCCGTCTGCCCCGGGCCTGGCGGAAGGTGACCCTGCGTCAGCTGCTCCAACACACCAGCGGACTCCCGGACTTCAGCGAGAGCCCCCGCTTCCGCAGCCTCCTCCAGGCCGACCCGCACCGGCACTTCGACTCGCGGCGCCTGCTCGACTTCGTGGCGGGCGAACCGCTGCGCTTCATCCCGGGCTCGCAGTACCGCTACTCCAACTCCGACAACATCGCCGTAGCGCTGATGGCCGAGGCGGCGACCGGCACGCGCTACGAGGACCTGCTGCGCCACGACGTCTACAAGCCGCTGGGGCTGCACGACACGAGCCTGCCGCAGGGGTACGAGATGCCGGAGCCGTACATGCACGGATACGTCGTCGGCGGACCGTCCGGCCCGGAGGACGTCAGCGAGGCGGTCGGCATGTCGGGTGTCTGGGCCTCGGGCGGGATCACCTCCTCGCCCCGCGACCTGACCGCGTTCATCAGCGGCTACGCCGCCGGGGCCCTCACCTCGAAGGCGGTCGTGCGGGAACAGCGGCACTGGATCCCCGGGGCCTCCGAACCGGCCGGCCCCGGCCGCAACAGTGCCGGACTCGCCCTCTTCCGCTACGACACCCGGTGCGGGGTCGTTCTCGGACATACCGGGAACACCCTCGGTTACACACAGTTGATCGCGGCGACCCCCGACGGCCGGCGCTCGCTCACTTTCTCATTGACAACTCAGGTGAACCAGGCGGGGAAACCGGAACTGCTGCGCAAGATGCGCGCGGTCGAGGAGGACGCGGTGTGCAGCCTGTTGGGGACATACGGGGCAGAGCGCCACTCCTGACCCAGGGCGCTCGCCCCTTCCGCCTCAGCTGAACCGTTACTGCTCAACCGACCGCGCTGTCCGACCCGTTGACGAGGCCCTCCCGTTCCGAGGCGGCGGGCAGGGCCAGCCACTCCGCTATCGTCCGGGCGATCGGCTGACCGGTCTCCGCCTCGACGAAGCCGAACTGGCCCGACTGGTTGCACTCAAGGAACCACCAGGTCCCGTCGCCGTCCTCGGCGAAGTCGAAGGCGCCGTAAGCCAGTTCGGCATCGCGCATGTACGTCAGGACGGCATCGGCGACGCGCGGCGGGACCTCGACAGGGCACCAGGGCTGCGCGGAGGTGGCGAAACGGACGTCGACCTCGGTGGGGTCGGCGTCCGGGGCGGTCGCCGTACGGGCGGCGAGCATCCGGTCGCCGACGACGGTGAGCCGGATGTCCGCGCGCTTGGCGACCCGGCGTTGCAGCAGCGTCGGGCCGAACGCGACGGCGGCGAAGTCGGTGTCCGGCGCGACCCGGCTCGTCGGCACGGCTCGCGGCGGATCCTGCGGGTGGGCACCGGAGACCGGCTTGACCACCAGGTCCGGGAAGCGCTGCGAGAACTCGCGGGCGGCCTGCGGGAACGTGGTGATCAGGGTGGCCGGCACGGGCAGCCCGCTGCGCTGCGCGAGCCGCAGCTGCCAGGGCTTGTGCCGGGCGCGGCGGGACGCGTCGGGGTGGTTCATCCAGCGGGCGCCGGAGCCGCGGAGCATGCCGTAGAGCGCCTGGGAGGCCTCCTCGGTCAGCCACGCGGAGGGCTGGGGTGCGCGGGTCGCCGGGGTGCCCGGTCGGCGCACCCAGATGGAGCGCAGTCCGCTCACGCTCACCAGCCGCCCCCCTGCGGACAGATGGCCGCGGAAGGCTCCGTGCACGTACTCCCCGGACAGCGCGACCCCGCCGGTGAGGTCGGCGGGATCGATCCGGACCACGGGGACGCCGGACGCGTGCAGGTGGACCACCACCATGTCCGCCGTGACGTCCTCTTCGCAGGTAAGGACCAGGACGGTCATTTTCGTCGTTCCGTGTTCAGTCGTCGAAGTGAGTCTTCGATCCCGCTGTGGACGTCGTGGTCCCCAGTTCTCTCAGCAGAGCGAGATCATGGGCGGCGACCCGTCCGTCGGCGAGCACGTTCAACTGCAGTCCGGAGTCGTAGCTGTACGGAGTGGTGAGCTCCAACTGTGCTGCCGGGCGAGCGTAGTTGAGCGCGAAAGGTTGCATCGTCTCTCCCTCGTCGGTACTGCCTCGTGCAAGCGGTGGCCACCCTGCGAGGTCGCTTGGCCCGCTGACTTCCGTCTGCTTCCAGAGACTTATACGAATCGAACGAGTGAATGGTTTCCTTACTCTGCGTAATCAGAGTAAGGAGCGCGCCGCGCACACCGGGGTCAGTCGAGCCCGTCCGGCAGCCCCTTCTCCTGCTCGCCGAGGGAGTTGCGCATCGTGCGAAGAGCGAGGAGAAGTACGGCGATGTCGTCCAGATACACGGGATCGGGCATCAGGTCGGTGGGCAGTAGGAAGTAGAGGACGGCACCCCAGAAAACCCATGTGGGGCCGGTCGGAAGCCCTGCGCGCCGCATGGAGCGCCGCATGCGGACGAGCCGCACCAGCACTCCGACGGCCACGGCGAGCAGCACCACCGCGAGCACCACGGCGATGACGATCACGGTTGTGGTCGAGTCCACGGGCGCCCCTTTTCCGGTCCGGCCGCACGGCATGTGCCCTATCCGGATGCCCGGATACGGCCCCGGTATGGCCGACGAGGGGAACATCACACCCGAACGCTTCGAAGAGCCTTGACAGCCGTTGACCCCGTGTCAGGCGCTGGTACGTTTTCACCGTGAGCGCGACCAACGGCCCCGGAACGCACGTACGGATCGGCCTCGACACCCCACCGCGCGTGGCGAGCCTCGGCGTCGGCGTGCACGGGACGTTGAGCCCGCGCGACGTGTTCCGGCTGCCGGACCTGTGGCAGCTTCATCTGTACCGTTACGAGGCCGAGTTGACGGTCGACGGAGTGGCGCACGAGATCAGGCCCGGCCATGTGAGCCTGGTCCCGCCCGGCGCGCTGGTGTGGTTCCACTACCGGGGCCGGTCCGAGCATCTCTACGCCCATCTGGAACTCCCGTCGGCCGGTGAGCGGTTGACCGTGCCCGTGATGCAGGATGCCGGTACGCAGACGCCCGTGCTGACCGACCTGATGCAGCGGGCCGTCGCCGCGGCGCCGCGCAACTCCGCCCGCGCGGCAGCCGAGTTGTGGACGGTGCTGTGGCGCGTGGCGGACCTGGCGACCCCGGCAGCGGGCGGAACCGCCGGTCCCCACCCGGCCTTCGCCCTCGCGGTGGCCCACATCGAGTCGAACCTGACGGCCCAACTGACCGTCCCCGACGTGGCGCACGCGGCCGGCGTCTCGCACAACCACCTCATCCGCCTGTTCCGTGCAGAGACCGGCACCACGGTCGTCGCCTACCTCCGGCACCGCCGCATGGAACGCGCCCGGCACCTGCTCCGGGAGTCGACCCTGTCCATCCCGGCGATCGCGGCCGCCGTCGGCATCGGCGATCTGCAGGCCTTCAACAAGGCATGCCGACGCGAGCTCGGGGCGTCACCCAGGGCTGTTCGGGCACGGGTGGGCGGGACCTGAAGGCCGGGTG
>NZ_JBXVPZ010000680.1:0-3840 GCF_057961495.1 Streptomyces sp. P5F9
TACGGGGGAAACACGCCCGGAGGATCCGGTTCGGGACGGGACGGGGGGCGCGCCTGGGGAGGCCGCGCCGGCACCGTCGGCACCGTCACAACCGGATCCTCCGGTGCCGGTCGCGCCGCGTCCGGTGCCGTTGCGGGAGGCTCCGCTCAAAGGCCGGGTGGCGGTCGGGTAACGAAGTGGTGCGGGTCGGTAACGAAGTCGTTCCGGACGGCAGGCCGTCTCGCTTCACCCCGGGAACGGCTGGATAAGATCGCCGGGCTGTAAGAAGGATCATGTTGCTACGGGGTGAAGTATCCGATGAACGACACGAACACCGCGCAGACCATGTCTGCCGACACACACGAGGCTTCCGGCCACGGCAAGCACCGGGGCCCGGTCTCGGCGCAGGACGGCGATTCGGCCGCCCACGGCCGTCACCGCAAGCCGTCCGAGCAGTCCACGCAGTCGAAGTACGCGGTTGTCTGACGACGCGTCAGGCGCCCTGCACCATCTCGCACGACACGGCCCCGCTCGTCTGCTGACGAGCGGGGCCGCCGCGTTCCCTATGCCGTGCCCGGCTCCCGCTTGAGTCCCAGCACCTCGGCCGCCGCGAACGTCTCCCCCAGCGGCCGCTCCGCATAGTGCGGAGTGAGTACGGCGTCCAGCTCGTCGTAGCTGAAGATGTCCTGCTTGCTGTCGAACTTGGCCTGCACGTGCGGGCGTTCGACGATCGCGACCATGCCGCCGTGGACGACGAGGAGCTGCCCGTTGACGCGTTCGGCGGCGGGTGAGGCCAAGTAGCCGACGAGCGGGGCGACATGCTCCGGTGCGAGGGGGTCGAGGCCGTCGTCGGGCTCCTGGAAACCGGCGAAGACGTCCTCGGTCATCCGGGTGCGGGCGCGTGGGCAGATGGCGTTCGCGGTCACGCCGTACTTGGCGAGGGCGAGGGCCGTGGAGGTGGTCAGGCCGACGATTCCGCCTTTCGCGGCCGCGTAGTTGGGCTGTCCCGCCGAGCCAGCGAGATACGCCTCGGACGAGGTGTTCACGATCCGCCCGTACACCGGAGCGCCGGTCGCCTTGGACCGCTCGCGCCAGTGCCTGGCCGCGAAGTGGGTCGTGTTGAAGTGGCCCTTGAGGTGGACCCGGATCACCGCGTCCCACTCCCCCTCCGTCATGGAGAAGACCATGCGGTCGCGCAGGATGCCCGCGTTGTTGACGAGGATGTCGAGCCTGCCGAACTCGGCGATCGCCAACTCGACGAGTTCGGCGGCCTGCTGGAAGTCGGCGACGTCCCCGGTGTGGGCGGTGGCACGGCCGCCCGCCTCGCGGATCTCGGCGGCGACCTCTTCGGCGGGACCGGCGGACGCCTCCCCCGAACCGTCCCGGCCCGGCTGCCCGTAGTCGTTGACGACGACGGCCGCGCCGAGCCGGCCGAGCTCCAGCGCCTCGGCCCGGCCGAGCCCGCGTCCGGCGCCGGTGACGATCGCGGAGAGGCCCTCAAGTGGCAGTGACATCAAGGTCCTTTCGGCACAGGGGAATCGGGGATCAGATCTCGATGCACGTGCGCAGGGCCGTTCCCTGGCGCATCTGGTCGAGGGCCTCGTTGATGTCGGCCAGCGGGACGCGGTGGGTGATCAGGCTCTCCAGGTCGACGCGGCCCGCGCGCCACAGGGCGATCGTGCGCTCGTAGGAACGCAGCACGTCTCCCCCGCCGTACATCGAGGGCAGGATGCGCTTCTCGTCGAAGAACAGCTCGAACATGCTGAGTTGGAGATAGTCGTCGAGGGCGCCCGCGCCGACGACGACGAGGGTGCCGCCGCGCCGGGTGTTCTCGTAGGCGGTGCGGGCGGTGGCGGAGCGGCCGACGACCTCGAAGACGTAGTCGAACCCCTCGCCGCCGGTGACCTGTTGCTTGGCGTCGGGCAGCTCGTCCGGTGAAATCGCCCTCGTGGCGCCGAACTTGAGGGCGGCCTCGCGGCGGGAGGCGACCGGGTCGACGGCGACGATCTCGGCGGCGCCCTTGAGCCGGGCGCCCTGGATCGCGGAGATGCCGACGCCCCCGCAGCCGATCACGGCGACCGACGAACCGGCTTCCACGTCAGCGGTGTTGAGGGCGGCGCCGAGTCCGGTGGTGACCCCGCAGCCGATGAGGGCGGCGATGTCGAAGGGCACGTCGTCGGGGATCGGCACGGCGCAGCCCGCGTCGACGACGACCTCCTCGGCGAAGGTGCCGGTGCCCGCGAAGCCGAACACATCGCCGCTGGGGCGCTTGAAGTTGGGGGTGCCCGCGTTCATGAACCCGGCCAGGCACAGCTGGGTCTGGCCGCGCTTGCAGGCGGGACACACCCTGCAGGCGGGAAGCCAGCAGACGACGACCCGGTCACCGGGCTTCAAGTGGGTTACGCCCTCGCCGACTTCGAGGATCTCACCCGCGCCCTCGTGTCCCGGTACGAAGGGGGCGGGCTGTGGCAGTACGCCGGCCATCGCGGACAGGTCCGAGTGGCACAGCCCCGTGGCGCGCACCCGGATCCTGACCCGGCCGGGCCCGAAGCCCGTCGCCTCGACGTCGTCGAGGACCTCCAGTTTGTCCTGGCCTATCTCGTGCAGTACGGCTGCGAGCATGGTGCGGCTCCCCTCAACTCGGGCTTGTCTCAGGAGTGTTCGACGATCGTGTCGGCGAGGACGGGCGCGTCGTCCCGTTCGACGGCGCTCACCGCGACCCGCACGGTGCCGGCGCCGGTGTCGCCCTGCCGCCACATCCGGATGCGCAGCGTCTCGCCGGGGAACACCACTCCGGCGAACCGTGTGTCGTAGGAGCGCACCCGGGTCACATCGCCGTCGAGCAGGGTGTCCACGACCGCCTTGAGCGTCATGCCGTAGGTGCACAGCCCGTGCAGGATGGGCCGGTCGAATCCGGCGAGCTTGGCGAACTCGGGGTCGGCGTGCAGCGGGTTCCAGTCGCCGGAGAGGCGGTAGAGGAGGGCCTGGTCCTCGCGGATGGCGCGCTCAACCACCTTGTAGGGCTCGGCCGTTGGGGGTTCCAGGCGGGTGGAGGGGCCGCGGTCGCCGCCCCAGCCGCCCTCTCCCCGTACGAAGATCTGCGCGTCGTTGGTCCACAACGGGCCGTCGGCGTCGGCGACTTCGGTGCGCATGACGAGGACGGCCGCCTTGCCCTTGTCGTAGACGGCGGCGATCTTGCCGGTGCTGGTCGCGGTGCCCTGGGCCGGGATCGGGCGGTGCAGGCGCAGGGACTGGCCGCCGTGCAGGACGCGGGCGAGGTCGACCTCGACGCCGGGCATGGACAGGCCGCTGATGACGCCGGGCGAGCCGTTGCCCGCGACGGTGGCGAAGCTCGGCAGGACGTGCAGCCGGGACTCCAGGGTGTAGCGCAGCTCGTCGGGGTCGGTCGCGGGGGTGCCCGCGCCGAGGCCGAGGTGGTAGAGCTGGACGTCCTTGGTGTTCCAGGAGATCTCTCCCGAGCGGGGTTCGGCGGCGAGTGCCCTGGCGGCGTCGATCGGCATGGGGCTCCTGTTCGGTGGCGGCGAACGTCGGTGGCGGCGGCGTGCGTCATGGTGGCGAGAGACCCCGGTGCGGCCGTCCGCACCGTCGGCCGCACCGAGGTCGTCACGGGCCGACCTAGAACGCGTTCCAGTCCGGCGCCCTTCTGTATAGCCGAGCGCCCCGCACTTGTGAAGGCTCCTGACGGTGCGTCAGCTCGGTGTCGGCACCGGCGTCCGCACCGGCACCCGTGACATTTGTCCTGCCCGAGTCCGTACATGCGCATCTGCCGGGCGAGGGGCGCGGATCCGTAGCGTCGTAGCCATGACACAGACAGGTGGGGCGGCGGGCCGGGCGGCGGGT
>NZ_JBXVPZ010000681.1:0-3831 GCF_057961495.1 Streptomyces sp. P5F9
CGCCCGTACCGCAGCAGCACACCCCGCCGCCCATGCCGCACACGCCCGTGCCGCAGCCGCCGCTGTCCACCCCGCCTCCGGGACAGCGCCCCGCGCCCGCCCGTATCGACCAAGTGCGGGCAGAGCTGGACGAGTTGAGTGACTATCTGCGCAAGCACGACGAGGGCGGAAGGTGACCGTGGCGGCAGGACGGGTCGTCGCGGACCGCTATGAACTGTCCACGCTGATCGGGCAGGGCGGCATGGGCCAGGTCTGGACGGCGTACGACCGGCGGCTGGACCGGCGCGTGGCGGTGAAACTGCTGCGCCCCGACAAAGTGGCGGGCCAGGAGGCCGACGAACTGCGCCGCCGCTTCGTACGCGAGTGCCGGGTGACCGCGCAGGTCGACCACCCCGGGCTCGTCACGGTGCACGACGCGGGCAGCGAGGGCGAGGAGCTGTTCCTCGTCATGCAGTACATCGACGGCGCCGACCTCTCCGACCACCTCGCCGAGCACGACCCGTACCCGTGGCAGTGGGCTGTCTCGGTCGCGGCCCAACTGTGCGCCGTACTGAGCGCCGTGCACGCCGTGCCGATCGTCCACCGCGACCTGAAGCCGCGCAACGTGATGGTGAAGCAGGACGGCACGGTCACCGTCCTCGACCTGGGCGTCGCCTCCGTCATGGACGCCGACACCACCCGCCTCACGCACACCGGCACCCCCATCGGCTCGCCCGCCTACATGGCGCCCGAGCAGGCGATGGGCGGCGCGGTCGGCCCGTACACCGACCTGTACGCGCTCGGCGTGGTCCTGCACGAACTCCTCAGCGGCGACGTCCCGTTCGCGGGCTCCACAGCCCTCGGCGTGCTGCACCGGCACCTGTACGAGCCGCCGGTGCCCGTCCGCCACATCCGCCCCGAGGTCCCCGAGCCGCTCGAAGCGCTCGTCCTGCACCTGCTCGCCAAGGACCCGCAGCACCGCCCCGGCTCCGCGCAGGAGGTCTACGAGCGCCTCGCGCTGCTGCTGCCCGCGCGCGGGATGCCCACCGGGGCGCCGCTCGACCCCACGCGCCCGTTCCTGCGCCCGCACGCCCCCTGGCCGGACCGCGCCCGCACGCCCGCGCCGCAGCCCGCCCCGCTCGCGCCGCCCGCCGCCGAGAAACGCGATGTCGCCGCCGCCGTCGACGAGGTCAAGCGGCTGCTCGGCGAGGGCCGTATCACGCAGGCCGTCGACATCCTCGGCGCGATCCTGCCCACCGCCGCCGAGCAGCACGGCGTGCACTCCCCGGTCGTCCGCACCCTGCGCAAGCAGTACGCGGCCACGCTCATGGACGACGGCCAGTACCGGCGCGCGCTGCCCGAACTGCGCCGCCTCGCCGACGAACGCGCCGCCGAGGCCGGCCCGTCCGACCCGCAGTCCCTGCGCTACCGCTACGAGGCCGCCCAGTGCCTGGAGTCGCTCGGCGACCCGGCCGCGGCCCTCGCGGAGTACCGCGCGCTGCTGCCGTACTACGAGAACCAGTACATGGCCGGCGACCCCGAACTCGCCCACGAGGTCCGCCGCCGCATGGGCCACCTGCTGCTCGCCCTCGGCGACCGGGGCGCGGCCCACGAGACCCTCGCCCGCCTCCTGGTCGACGTCGAACGCCGCCACGGCCCCGGCCACCCGCTCGCGGCGGACATCCGGCGGACGCTGCAGTGGCTGGGGCAGGTGCGCGGCTAGCGAGACCGGCGGCTAGATTTTGCCGAGCACATTCAAGCCACACGCAACACCAGTCACGTACCAACCAGGGGTGGGGTCTTTCATGTCCGAGCACCGGCAGTCGAAGAAGCGCAGATACATAGCCTGGGGCGTCGCCGGTGCCGCCGTCGTCGCCGGCGGCGGTATCGCCGCGACGAACTCGATGGCCGCCACCACCTGGCCCGCCCAGAAGACCTACACCGGCCGCGCCTTCGACACCTGCGCCGCGCCCTCCCTCGCCGCGATGAAGGCCTGGCACACCGACGGCGCCTACGGTGCCGCCGCCGTCTACATCGGCGGCAAGAACCGAGGCTGCAGTCAGCCCAACCTCACCGCGTCCTGGGTCAAGTCCCTCACCACGGTCGGCTGGAAGTTCATCCCGCTCTACGTCGGCTCGCAGCCGTCCTGCGGTTCCGGCGGCTCGGTGAAGATCAGCGCCTCCACGGCCGCGGCCGTCGGCAAGTCCGAGGCGGACGACGCGGTCGCCAAGTCCGCCGCGCTCGGCTTCAAGGCCGGCAGCCCCGTCTACCTGGACATGGAGTCGTACGACATCACGAACACGGCCTGCAACAACGCCGTGTTGACGTACGTCCGCGCCTTCGACAAGGAACTGCACGCCAAGATCTACCGCAGCGGCCTCTACGGCTTCTCCAGCTCCAGCGCCAAGGCGATCGCGACCGCGACCAACAAGACGGACCTGCCGGGCAACCTCTGGTACGCGCTGTGGGACAAGACGTACACCACGACCTCGGACTGGCCCTGGGGCTCCACCCAGTTCACCAACCACAGCCGCGCTCACCAGTACATGGTCAACAGCAAGGAGACCCGCGGCGGTTACACGATCACCGTGGACCGCGACACGTGGGACGCGCCGGTCGCCATCACCGGCTGAGCACGGGGAAGCCCGAAGAGGCTGACTACGGGGAGCCCGCAGAGCCCACGCGTGCGTGCCGGTGCCCGAAGTCCTGGTGAATCGTTGGTCGAATGGGTTGGCCGCAGGCGACCCACTGCCTAACATCGATCACCGCAAGACTTTGTGCACCGTCGCACAATCTCCTCGGGAGGCTCCCTTGCACCGCCGCCGTCGCACCGCGCTCGTCCTCACCGCCGTGATCGCCGCCGCGGCCCCCGCCCTGACCGCCTGCGGAAACGAAACGCATCCAGGCGCCGCGGCCGTCGTGGGCGGCCAGCGCATCACCGTCGCGCAGCTGCAGAGCAGGGTCAACGAGGTGCGCACGGCCCAGCGGTCGGCCGTCCAGAACCAGGCACAGTACGAGCGTGCCATCGCCACCACCGGCGGCCTCACCCGCGAGACGCTCTACGGCATGGTCTTCGACCAGGTCGTCCACCGCGCCGCCCAGGACGCCGGAGTCACCGTCACCCGCAAGGACATCCAGGACATGCGGGCCGCCCTCGCCCAGCAGGCGGGCGGCTCCAAGGCCCTGGAAGCGACCTGGCTCGCCCAGTACGGCGTCCCCCCGCAACGCCTCGACGAGAACCTCCGCCTCCAGGTGGAGGGCCGCAAACTGGCCGCGAAACTCGGCACCGACACCACCCAGCCCGCCTTCTGGAAGGCCCTCTCCACCGCCTCCAAGGAACTCCACGTCGACCTCAACCCGCGCTACGGCACGTGGGACGTGGCCAAGAGCAGCCGGGTGGACGCGAAGACGCCGTGGGTGCGGGAAGTCACCGCGGCGGGGACTCAGCAGTCGGCGTAACGGTACGGCGGCTCGGCAGGCCGACGGGCAGGCAGGCCGGGTGTCGGCAGGCCCGGGTGTCGGCAGGCCGGCACCTCGGCAGGCCCGGGGGTTGGAGGCCGGCGGGTCGGTGCAGGTGGGCCGGAAGTCAGCGGGTCAGAGGCCGGCGGGTCGGAGCAGGCGGGTCGGAAGTCAGCGGGTCCGAGGCCGGCGGATCGGGTGTCGGCGGGTCGGAGTTCGGCCTGTGGACAACAGGGGTGCGCGCCGGCCGGGGAAAGCAGCGGCGCCCGTCGGCCTGTGGATAACGCGGTGTTCGCTGGCCTGTGGATAACTCCGGGGCTGTCGGCGGCGTGGGTTACGTTCGGTGGGTGAACGCAACCAGCCCCGCCCCCGAGGGCGGCCCCGCTCCCGAGG
>NZ_JBXVPZ010000682.1:0-3809 GCF_057961495.1 Streptomyces sp. P5F9
GGCTCGGGTGTAGGCGTCGGCGGACTGGAGGTAGTGGGTGCGGGCCTCGGCGGGGCGAGCGGCGTCCTGGTGGGCGATGGCCAGGTTGTAGAGGGTGTGGCCCGTCCTGTACCAGTCATCGAACTCCCGGAAGCGCTCCAGGGCTTTCTCGTACGCTTCGCCCGCCTCCTCCGTCCGGCCCGCCTCCCATAGGGCGCTGCCGAGGTTGTGCCACGCCCAGGCCTCACCGTGGCGATCTCCGACGGTCTGATACAGGTCGCGGGCGCGGGTGTGGGCGCCGATGGCCTCCTCCGTCCGGCCTGCCTCTCCCAGGACGCTGCCGAGGTTGTCCCACGTAATGGCCTCGTGGCGGCGGTCCCCCACGGTCTGGTACAGGTCGCGGGCGCGGGTGTTGGCGTCGATGGCCTCCTCCGTCCGGCCTGCCACCTGCAGGGCGCTGCCGAGACCATTCCACGCTATGGCCTCGCTGTGGCGGTCCCCGACGGTCTGGTACAGGTCGCGGGCGCGGGTGTGGGCGTCGATGGCCTCCTCGGTCCGGTCCGCCTGCTGCAGGGCGTTGCCGAGACTGTTCCACGCGCTGGCCTCACCCTTCTGGTTACCGGCGCGGTGGGCGGCCTCCCGCGCGAGATCGCAGACCGTGATCAAGTCGTCGAAGGAGCGCCGCCAGTCCAGATACTCCGCCAGACACTCGGCCAGCCGTACCGCCATGTCCGCGTACCGCTCCTCCCGCGCCCACTGCACCACCGCCACCAACCCAGCCCGCTCGGCATCCAGCCACGCCAGCGCCCCCGCCCGGTCCGCAAACCGTTCCGGCACAGGCATCCCCGGCAACCACCGCAACCAGTCATCCGCGGCATCCGCCCACCGGCAGTAGAACTCCAGCACCCGCTCACGCGCCGCCTCCCCGTCCTCCCGCAGTCCCGCATCCGCCTCAACCACACCCACCCCAAACGCCCGCACCAGGTCATGCAATCGCCACCGCCCACGCCCACTCCCCCGCTCAACAAGATGGGCGCGGGACAACGCATCGAGCACACGCACCGGCGCAGTGTCCGCCCCGTCCAGCACGGCGACGACCTCGGCCGTCACCTCGGGCCCCGGAGCCAGAGCCAACAGCCTCAGCAACCGGGCCTGTTCAGCTGGCAGACGCTGGTACGACAGGTCAAAGGTGGCACGCACACTGCGCTCACCGTCGTCAAGGTGCTGGAGTCGGTCACCGGACTCAGCGAGTCCCGCCACGAGTTCGGCCACGGGCTTGTCCCGGTCGAGGACGAGTAAGGCCCCGGCGATCTGAAGAGCCAGGGGCAAATACCCACAGAGCAAGGCGAGTTCGACTGCCGCCTCGCCTTCATTCGCCACCCGCGCATCATCCCGAGCGGCAATCCGCAACGCCCGGTCCAGAAGGTCGTACGCCTCCTCCGGACTCAGCTCCCCCAACGGCAGGAGCCGCGCCCCCAGTTGGGGCAACTTACTCCGCGAGGTGGCAAGCAACCGGTGCCGTGCACCCCCGGGATGCAACGGACGCACCTGTTCCGCCGAGGACGCGTTGTCGGCCAGGACCAGCACCGCCCCCAACTCCCGCTCCCGCGCCCGAAGCACCGACCGGTACAGCGCAGCCCGCGCATCAACCCCGTTGGGAATGTGCTCCGGAGGCGTCCCCAGACCCCTCAGCAGAGTCTCCAGCGCCTGTTCCGCCGTAACGCGATCATCGTCGTACCCATGGAGATTGACGAAGAGCACCCCACCCGGGAACCACCCCTTGTCGCAGGCTTCATGCACCGCCTCCACCGCGAGCGCGGTCTTGCCGATACCGCCGAGCCCGGACACCGCGGCGACCAACACAGCTCCCGGCGCCTCGCCTCCATCCGCGTCGAACGCGCCGAGCAGCTCCGCGAGTTGGTCACCACGACCGGTGAACCCGGCGACTTTCGGAGGCAGGGCGTCCAGCGCTGTGGGCGCCGGCCCGTGCTGGTGGTACTCCACCTTCGCGGAGAAGGGCCCGTTGAACTCCCCGCCCCGGAAATCCTGGTGATCCCCGCCGTACTGCTCGCCCATCGCGCCGTCCCCGTGCCGCTGCCCCCGAATCGCGTGCCAACACGGTACGCCTACGGCCCCCGCCCAACACCCGTTCTGGCCAGCCCACTTGGCAGTACCGTGAAGACGTGCCCGACACACCGCCCACAGTCGCCGTCCTGACCGCACAGCCGCTCGAATACACGGCAGTACGTGCCCGCCTGACGGACATCGAGAAGCGGCTACACCCCACCGGCACGCGCGCCGAGACCGGCCAACTCCCAGGCGCCGCCTGGCGCGTGGCCCTGCCGGAGATGGGCGCAGGCACGCGCGGGGCCGCGGCGCTCACCGAGCGGGTGATGTCGTGGTTCAAGCCGGACGCCGTGCTCTTTGGTAAATACGCCCGTAAAGGCTCCAGTTGAGGGCGTCCGCTCCGAACCGTACCCGCGTCAATACGCCGCACTTATGCGAACGGCCCCACCAGCCAAAGCTGGTGGGGCCGCGACGCTACGGTCGGCCCGCCACAATCGACACGAGCTGGCCAAGACTGTCGATGCGCCAGTCCGCCACCGCCACGACCTCGGGGTCATCCGCCCACAGATGCCCCCACGGACCACGGCGGATATGTGCGACGCCCAGCCCCGCCTGCTTGGCGGGGAAGATGTCGTTGGCCGGATGGTCACCGACGTAGACCGTCCGTTCCGGCGCCGCCTGAGCCACCTCAAGTACCCGCCCGAAGAACTTCAGTTGCGGCTTCGCCACGCCCCACTCCCCCGACGTGACGACGAGGTCCACAGGCAGGTCGAGGGCGCGCAGCAACTCTCCGGCGCGGGACGTCTGGTTCCCGGCGACGACGACACGCACCCCGAATTCACGAAGTGCGGACGAGGCCGGGCGGACGTCATCGTAGAGGTCGCTCTCGTCGAGGTACTCGCCTCGCCCAGCCGTTTCGCGAGCGCGGTACTCGGCGGCGATGTCGATACCCGGTCGAAGAAGACGGAGCGCCTCCGCATTGTCCTGGCCCCTCGCCACCACAGCCCCGACGAGCGCGGAGACGGTATGGCGGGGAACGCCCAGCCAGTCGGCCCACGACGCCCAGTACCGGTCGTCTCGGGTGAGCGTCTCGCCGACGTCGAACACGATGGTCTCAATCACCCCTCGAAGCCTAGGCCGTCACGACTCATCAGCGCTGGTTGGCCCGTGATCGGATGACCCGCATGACGACCGCCCCCCGCACCCTCTACCTCTTCGCCTCCGCCGCACCCCCCGCCCTCGACATCGCCAAGGTCATCAAGGACGCCCAGACCCTCAACTTCGACGTATGCCTCGGTCTCACCCCCACCGCCGCCCGCTGGCTCGAACCCCAACTCGGCGAACTGGTCCGGCTGACAGGCCACCCCGTGCGCGGCGAGTACAAAACGCCCGGCGAGCCGGACGTCTGGCCGAAGGCGGGCGTCATCGCGGTCGCGCCGGCGACGTTCAACACGATCAACTCATGGGCGCTGGGCCTCACTCACGACTTCGTGGTCGGTGTCGTCGCCGAGGGCATCGGCAAGGGCATCCCCATCGTCGCCATGCCCTGCGTCAACTCGGCCTACGTACAGCACCGGCAATTCGAGCGCAGCGTCGCCGAGTTGCGCGCCGTGGGCGTCCAACTCCTGTACGGCGAAGGCGGATTCGTGCCGAACCAGCCCGGGCAGGGCCGACCGAAGGAGTTCCCCTGGGAGCTGGTGCTCAATGCCGCCGTAGACGCGGCGCGGACCTGAACGACCTGCCCCACCGTCACCCCCTCCCAC
>NZ_JBXVPZ010000683.1:0-3808 GCF_057961495.1 Streptomyces sp. P5F9
GGCGACGCGAGCACTGTCCTGCGCACCCTGATGCTCCGCAGCGGCCTGCTGCGCCAACCCGCCGAGGGCGTAGTGGACTTCGTCCACCGCACGTTCCAGGACTATCTGGGCGCGCGCTACGCCGTGAAGGAAGGCCACCTCGACGTCCTCACCAGCCGCGCGGACGACGTCCAGTGGGAGGACGTCATCCGCCTGACGCTGCTCGCGCTGGCATACCTGGAGCATGCGACGGCTCTGAATCCACATGTGCGGGCAGAGGTCGAGAGACGGGCGGCCACGCTGATTCCGCCGCGTACAAGGGAGGACGCGCACACCCTGGCGGGCGCCGGGCCGCTGGTCCTGGAGCTGTTGCCGGGGCCAGAGGGGCTGACGGACGAGGAGGCAAAGGCCGTCACGATCACCGCCTCGGTCCTCGGCGCGGCGGAACCCGATGGAGCACTGGCGGTACTGCGACGCTTCCGCAGCCACCGGTCCCTCGATGTGAGGCGGCAACTCACGGGCACCTGGGACCGGTTCGGCACCCGGGAGTACGCAGTCGACGTACTCGACCATTTGCCGCGGGACGATCTCTTCGTGGTCTGCGCATCGCCCGAGCATCTGGACGCACTGCGGTTGATGCGCCCTTGGCATCGGCTGACGATCTGTGGTTCGCCCACGCTGGGCGAGTTCGTCGGCGCCGTGGGCAATCCGGACACGGTCGATGTACTGAGTCTTAACCGACGACCGCCTCTGACCCCGGCCCCGAATATGGGAAAGGGGCCGGTGCCCAAAAGCACCGGCCCCTTTCCCAGCCGTAAAACCCAAACCGCTGAGCCTTACGCCTCCTTGCTCAAATTCGGACCCGCGCCACCAGCGGCGGCGTCCTCGATCGGCGGCACATCGGGAAGCGCCGACTTCTCCTCACCCCGGAAGGTGAAGGTCTTCGCGTCGCCTTCGCCCTCGACGTCCACGACCACGATGTGACCGGGACGCAGCTCGCCGAAGAGGATCTTCTCCGAGAGCGTGTCCTCGATCTCGCGCTGGATCGTGCGCCGCAGCGGACGCGCGCCCAGCACCGGGTCGTAACCCTTCTTGGAGAGGAGCTCCTTCGCGGCCTGGGAGAGCTCGATGCCCATGTCCCGGTCCTTGAGGCGCTCGTCCACCTTGCCGACCATCAGGTCGACGATCTGGAGGATGTCGTCCTGGGTGAGCTGCGGGAAGACGACGACGTCGTCGACGCGGTTGAGGAACTCGGGGCGGAAGTGCTGCTTGAGCTCGTCCGAGACCTTGTTCTTCATGCGCTCGTAGTTGGACTTCGTGTCACCCGTGGCCGCGAAACCAAGGTTGAAGCCCTTGGAGATGTCCCGCGTACCGAGGTTGGTCGTCATGATGATGACCGTGTTCTTGAAGTCCACGACCCGGCCCTGGGAGTCGGTCAGGCGACCGTCCTCCAGGATCTGGAGAAGGCTGTTGAAGATGTCCGGGTGGGCCTTCTCGACCTCGTCGAAGAGGACGACCGAGAACGGCTTGCGACGGACCTTCTCCGTGAGCTGGCCGCCCTCTTCGTAGCCCACGTATCCGGGGGGCGAACCGAAGAGACGCGACACCGTGTGCTTCTCGCTGAACTCCGACATGTCGAGGGAGATCAGCGCGTCCTCGTCACCGAAGAGGAACTCGGCGAGGGCCTTGGACAGCTCGGTCTTACCGACACCGGACGGGCCGGCGAAGATGAACGAACCACCGGGACGCTTCGGGTCCTTGAGGCCCGCACGCGTACGACGGATCGCCTTCGAGAGCGCCTTGACGGCGTCCTTCTGGCCGATGACCCGCTTGTGGAGCTCGTCCTCCATGCGCAGCAGACGCGAGGACTCCTCCTCGGTCAGCTTGAAGACCGGGATGCCGGTGGCGGTCGCGAGGACCTCGGCGATCAGCTCGCCGTCGACCTCGGCGACGACGTCCATGTCGCCGGCCTTCCACTCCTTCTCCCGCTTGGCCTTGGCGGCCAGGAGCTGCTTCTCCTTGTCGCGGAGGGAGGCGGCCTTCTCGAAGTCCTGCGAGTCGATCGCGGACTCCTTGTCGCGGCGGACGCCGGCGATCTTCTCGTCGAACTCGCGCAGGTCCGGCGGCGCGGTCATCCGGCGGATGCGCATCCGGGAGCCGGCCTCGTCGATCAGGTCGATCGCCTTGTCCGGCAGGAAGCGGTCCGAGATGTACCGGTCGGCCAGCGTGGCGGCCTGCACGAGCGCCTCGTCCGTGATGGAGACACGGTGGTGGGCCTCGTACCGGTCGCGCAGACCCTTGAGGATCTCGATGGTGTGCGGCAGGGACGGCTCCGCGACCTGGATGGGCTGGAAGCGGCGCTCAAGGGCCGCGTCCTTCTCCAGGTGCTTGCGGTACTCGTCCAGCGTCGTCGCACCGATGGTCTGCAGCTCACCGCGGGCCAGCATCGGCTTCAGGATCGAAGCGGCGTCGATGGCGCCCTCGGCGGCACCCGCACCGACCAGCGTGTGCAGCTCGTCGATGAACAGGATGATGTCGCCGCGGGTGCGGATCTCCTTGAGGACCTTCTTCAGGCGCTCCTCGAAGTCACCGCGGTAGCGGGAGCCGGCGACCAGCGCGCCGAGGTCCAGGGTGTAGAGGTGCTTGTCCTTGAGGGTCTCGGGCACCTCGCCCTTGACGATGGCCTGGGCGAGGCCCTCGACGACGGCGGTCTTGCCGACGCCGGGCTCACCGATCAGGACCGGGTTGTTCTTGGTGCGGCGGGACAGCACCTGCATGACCCGCTCGATCTCCTTCTCGCGCCCGATGACCGGGTCGAGCTTGGACTCACGAGCGGCCTGGGTGAGGTTGCGGCCGAACTGGTCGAGGACCAGGGACGTCGAGGGGGTGCCCTCCGCAGGGCCGCCGGCGGTGGCGGTCTCCTTGCCCTGGTAACCGGAGAGCAGCTGGATCACCTGCTGCCGCACACGGTTGAGATCAGCGCCCAGCTTGACCAGGACCTGGGCGGCGACGCCCTCGCCCTCACGGATCAGGCCGAGCAGGATGTGCTCCGTGCCGATGTAGTTGTGGCCCAGCTGAAGGGCCTCGCGGAGCGAGAGCTCCAGGACCTTCTTGGCTCGGGGGGTGAAGGGGATGTGACCGGACGGCGCCTGCTGGCCCTGTCCGATGATCTCCTCCACCTGCTGGCGGACCGCCTCAAGCGAAATGCCGAGGCTCTCCAGGGCCTTTGCGGCGACACCCTCACCCTCGTGGATCAGGCCCAGGAGGATGTGCTCGGTGCCGATGTAGTTGTGGTTGAGCATCCGGGCTTCTTCCTGAGCCAGGACGACAACCCGCCGCGCGCGGTCGGTGAACCTCTCGAACATCGTTAATCGCTCCTCAGAGCGGTCAGGCAGTAAGGGGACGCTCCCCTCCCTGTCCTTCCGCAGCTTAGTCCCGCAAGCGGGGACCGCTCATTCCAACTGCCGACACCGGACCGAGATCCAACACTGCCTCCTGAACCCGAACGCCGACATCTGCTCCAACCTGATGGTGCGAGACGATGTTCCCGCAGGCCAGGCAGTTACCCTCACCATGAGTACGCCGATGGCGAACGTGAGACGCCCTTTTCTGCGTGTCGCCCCCTCCCACTAGGGATTGTCTTACCCGTACGGACTGACACTCCATGCCGTTCGCACCGGTTCCCTCCGCTACGGGCGAACAACCTTGCGCCGCGCCGCACCCCCGAATGCCCCCGTTTCCCGTACCCAGCGCATTCGTTGGACCACCCAGCGTAACTCCCGGCCCGCTTCGGCGGTTGCTCTTGGCATGGTTCGCACAGTCCCCCCTC
>NZ_JBXVPZ010000684.1:0-3781 GCF_057961495.1 Streptomyces sp. P5F9
GTCCTGCCTCGGGGGAACAGGGGGTCCTGCCGGCGTCCTGCCGGGGGCCTGCTCAGGGGAAAGGGATGTGAATCCACCCCGGGCACCGTGCTAATCTTCTGCATGTCGGAAGGCGCCAGCCCCCCAGGGGAAGGGCCCGAGGACACACCCAATGCGCGGGTGGCGGAATAGGCAGACGCGCTGGATTCAGGTTCCAGTGCCCGAAAGGGCGTGGGGGTTCAACTCCCCCCTCGCGCACAGACAGAAGCCCCTCAGGTCTCGGACCTGGGGGGCTTCTTCGTGTCTTGACGGCTTCGGTGAGCGCCAGGTCTGGTGAGGACAATCACAGGTCGGCGGGGGCGGCGGGAGGCGTGGGCTGTCGGCGGGCGCGAGGTGGTGCAGCGGTCGGACGTCCCGAGGGCGGACGCACCCCGAGTGCAGTATCGACCCGATGAGGAACAACTCTCCCCAGACCTTGCCTCGTTATGGAAAGGCGTGTGCGCATCTCTATGTCAACGTGGTGCGGCGGGTGAGTCAGTGCCACCACATCACGAAGTGAGCCGTTCATGATCAATCAGCGGCAAGGGCGGGAACAGTCCTCGGAGGCGCGACGGCGGTCGGCCGGGATCGCCGCATTCGTGGCGGGACTCGTGGTGACGCTCGCCTTCTTCGCCTTCTTTCCCGGGCTTCCGCACGTCATCGACTGGGGGGCGATCGTCGTCGCCGTCCTGGTGGGAGCGCTTGCCCGATGGATCTGCCAGTCCTGGATGGGGAAGAGGGACAAAGAGCGCGAGTGAGCACGGTGCCGCCGAGCCGCGGTGTCGCGGCAGCGAGGGAAAGGAGCTGGGCGCCGGCTTCCGTGATGCTTCGGTGAGTCCCGTCTCAGGTGAGGACAATCACACGCACTTCTCACCTGAGACGGAGGCAGAGACGGAGGCAGAGGCAGAGGCCGGGTGGCGGGTCAGGCCGCGAGGCGTTCTGCCAGGGTCTTGGCCTTGGTGGCCGCGTCGCCGAGGGCGCGCTCGCGGGACGCCTCGTAGAGCGGGACCAGGTCGGCCATCGCCGGGTTCTGCGGGGCCATGGTCAGCTCCGGGACGATGAACTCGGCGTCCAGGCCGAGGGCGTCGACGAGGACCGCCTTCAGGTAGTTCTGGACGTAGTCGTAGCCCTCGCGCGGGGTGCCCGGCCCGTAGGCGCCGCCGCGGCTTGCGATCACGACGGTCGGGATGCCCTTCACCTTCGAGTCCTCGGTCCCCGCGGTGCGGCCCATCAGGATCACGTTGTCCAGCCAGGCCTTCAGGGTCGAGGGGATCGTGGCGTTGTACATCGGGGCGCCGATCAGCACCGCGTCCGCCTGCTCCAGCTCCTCTATGAGCCGCACCCGCTCGGCGAAGGCCGCCGCCTGCTCGGGCGTGTGCGTGGCCGGGTCGGCGAAGCCGGCGGTGTGGGCGTCCACGGTGATGTGCGGGACGGGGTTCGCGGCGAGGTCGCGGTGGATCACCGTGCCCTCCGGGTGCTGTTCCTCCCAGGACGTGCGGAAGGCGTCGGCGACGGCGCGGGAGGCGGAGGCGCCGGCGGGGAACACGGACGAGTCGATGTGCAGGAGCGTGGCCATGGGGGTCTCCAAGAGGTGTCGGGTCAGGTATCGGGCCCGGTGTCGGGCGCGTGCTGGGCGCAGCAGACCCGTTGCGTTGCTCAGTAGCTAAGTTTTTGTACTCAACTATGAATAACACAGGTACTTACTTTTTTTCACCCCCGTACGGGAGGGCAGTACCCTGAGGGCATGGCGGTCGAGCAGAGTCACGGCACGGATCAGTGCAAGAAGGTCGACGACGGCATCACCCGTGTCTTCCAGCTGTTCGGAAAGCGCTGGACCGGGCCGATCGTGGCCGTCCTGATGGCGCAGCCCGTCCACTTCGCCGACCTGCGCCGGGCGATCCCGGGCATCAGCGAACGCATGCTCTCCGACCGGCTCACGGAACTCGGCGCCGCCGGGCTGCTCGTCCGCGAGGTCGACGAGGGCCCGCCGCTGCGCGTCTCGTACCGGCTGACGGAGTCGGGCAAGGCGCTGGGACCGGCACTCCGGGAACTCGGCGCGTGGGCGCAGGTGCATCTGCGCGAGGGGTGGCAGTCGGGCGGGTGCTAGGCCGGAGTGGGTAGGTAGGTAGGCAGGCAGGCAGGCAGGTCGGGGTAGGTGCGGACAGGTCGGGGTTGGCCGCCCGGTTGGGCATGGGCGCCGATCGATGAGGCTTCGACGGCGCCGTGAGGCCTCGATCGGCGCCGGTTTTCCACAGCTGTGGAGTTGTCCACAGGGTCTGACGTGTTTTCGCCGCCGGTTGTACGGTCGTCGCGAGTTGATGTTCGGACGAGCGCACGTGTGAGCGTGGGTGTGTGTACGGGGGAGGCGGTCGGTATGACCGAGGCCGGTATCGGTGTGGGGCGCAGGCTGCCCGGGGTGCGGGGGTTCGCCACGTGGCCCGTGGAGGGGTCGCCCAAGGAAGAGGGGAAGGCGCTGCGGGCGAGCGTCCCGCACAGCGCGCACGCCGCTCTCGACCTGGACGGTTCCCGCCCCGACGCGGTGACCGCGGTCGAGGAGTCCGGCCGCGGCCGCATCCCCGGGCTCACGCCGATACGGGTGGGCAGGATGGCGGCCACGCCCTTCGCGTTCCTGCGCGGTTCGGCCGGACTCATGGCCTACGACCTCGCCCGCACCCCCATGACCCGGATCGGCGCCCAGATCTGCGGCGACGCCCACGCGGCCAACTTCGGCCTGTACGGCGACGCCCGCGGCGGCCTGGTCATTGACCTCAACGACTTCGACGAGACCATGCACGGCCCCTGGGAGTGGGACCTCAAGCGGCTCGCCGCCTCGCTGGTGCTCGCGGGCCGGGAGGCCGGTGCCGACGAGGACACCTGCCGTACGGCGGCGCACGGCGCGGTGGGTTCCTACCGCCGCACCATGCGGCTGCTGGCCAAGCTCCCGGTGCTGGACGCGTGGAACGCCATCGCCGACGAGGAGTTGGTCTCCCACGCCGACGCCCGCGACCTGCTCGGCACGCTGGAGCGGGTCTCCGAGAAGGCGCGGGGCAACACCAGCGGACGGTTCGCGGCCAGGTCGACCGAGGCCGCCGAGGACGGCGGGCGCCGCTTCGTCGACGCCTCGCCGGTGCTGCGGCGGATCCCGGACGCGGAGGCCGCGGCGGTGGCGGCGTCCCTGGAGGAGTATCTGGACACGCTCTCCGAGGACCGCCTCCCGCTGCTCGCCCGGCACACGGTGCACGACGTCGCCTTCCGCGTCGTCGGCACGGGCAGCGTGGGCACGCGGTCGTACGTCGTGCTGCTCCTCGACCATCGCGGCGAACCGCTCGTCCTCCAGGTGAAGGAGGCCCGCCCCTCGGCGCTGGTGCCGCATCTGCTGACCGCCGGGTTCGACGCGCCGTCCGTCTCGCACGAGGGTCGGCGAGTGGTGCTCGGGCAGAAGCGGATGCAGGTCGTCAGCGACATCCTGCTGGGCTGGACGACGGTCGACGGACTCCCGTTCCAGGTACGACAGTTCCGCAACCGCAAGGGCAGCGTCGACCCCGCCGCCCTCGCCGCCGACCAGATCGACGACTACGGCCGCATGACAGGCGCCCTCCTGGCGCGGGCCCACGCCCACAGCGCCGACCCGCGCCTGGTCGCCGGCTACTGCGGCAAGAAGGACGAACTGGACGAGGCGATAGCCACGTTCGCCGTGGCCTACGCCGACCGGACCGAGGCGGACCACGCGGAGTTGGTGGGGTCGGTACGGGCGGCGTAGGCC
>NZ_JBXVPZ010000685.1:0-3765 GCF_057961495.1 Streptomyces sp. P5F9
GGGCTGCGCCGTCTCGGGGGGAGGATGTGATGGTGGGGAGCACGTGAGGAGCCTTGATCCGCTCCCGTCCCTGGTCCGCTCCCGTCCCGACGATCCCGCGCCCTCACTGAAGCACACCGGTCAACCGCCGGAGGCTACGGCGACACCGGTCACCACCCCCCCAACCGCCGGAGGCTACGGCAGCATCGGATAACTCCCCGTACTCGTAGGCGCATGCTCCGGCAGCCACAGCACCGCCACCGCGCCCTCCGCCGGAATGTGGTCCGGTGCGCCCGCGGGGCGGACGTTGCGGAAGGTGAGGCGGGCGCCGAGGACGCGGGCCTGGCCGGCCGCGATGGTCAGGCCCAGGCCGTGGCCGTGGCCCGCGCGGTCCTTGCTGCCGGTGCGGAAGCGGCTCGGGCCCTCCGCGAGGAGTTCCTCGGGGAAGCCGGGGCCGTGGTCGCGGACCCGGATGACCCGGCCCTCGACGGAGACCTCGATCGGCGGTTTGCCGTGGCGGGCCGCGTTGGCGAGGAGGTTGAACAGGACGCGTTCCAGGCGGCGCGGGTCCGTCGTCACCTCCGACTCGTGCACGACGTGCACCACCGCGTCCGGGTCCTTCGCGATCACCCGGCGGCTCACGAAGTCGCCCAGCATGAGGTCCTGCAACTCGGCCCGCTCGGACGCCCCGTCGAGCCGGGCGACCTCCAGCACGTCCTCGACCAGCGTGCGCATCGCCTTCGCGCGGTCCAGGACCAGTTCGGTCGGGCGGCCCGGGGGGAGGAGTTCGGCCGCGGTCAGCAAGCCCGTCACCGGGGTGCGCAACTCGTGCGCGATGTCCGCCGTGACCCGGCGTTCCGCCTCAAGTCGCTGCTGCAGCGCGTCCGTCATCGCGTCCACCGCGCGCGCGAGGTCGTCGGTCTCGTCCCGTACGACCCCGCCGATCGCGTCCCGTACCCGTACGTCCGTCTCGCCCTTGGCGACCTGGTTCGCCGCGGCCGCCGCCTTGCGCAGCCGGCGCGAGAGCTGGCCGCCGATCAGGACACCGAGCGCGCTGCCGCCGAGCACGGCCGCGATCGAGCCGATCACCAGGGCCTGGTCGAGGTCCTTGAGGATGTCCGTGCTGCGGTCGGTGAACCCGGTGTGCAGGGACATGACGTGGCCGTCCTTGAGCGGTACGGCCGCCCAGATGTCCGGCACCCCGTGCGGCCGGTCGGTGACGTAGGTCGCCCGGCGGCCCTCCCCGACCTTCTCGCGCAGCGCCGGCGGCAGATTCGGGTCGTCGATCTTGATGCTGGGAAAGTTCGGCCGCCCGGACAACTCGTAGTTGCGCTGCGCGATCTGGACGCGCTCGTCCGCGAGGTCGCGCGCGTTGTCCAGCATCGACACCCGGGCCGCGTTGTGCACGACCAGGCTGAGCGCGATCGCGACCAGCGTGCCGACCAGCGCGATGGCCGCGCTGAGCTTCCATCTCAGGCCCGTACGGATGCCCGCTCTGTCCATGAACGACGGGACCCTGCGCCGTGAATTCCCCCGCATACCCCTGCTCAGGCCTTCAACTTGTAGCCGAAGCCGCGGACCGTCTCGATCCGGTCCTGGCCGATCTTCGTCCGCAGCCGCTGCACGTGGACGTCCACGACCCGGGTGTCACCGCCCCAGCCGTAGTCCCACACCCGCTCCAGCAGCTTGTCGCGGGACAGCACCGTGCCCGGCGCCGACGAGAACTCCAGCAGCAGCCGCATCTCGGTCGGCGTCAGCGCCACCGGCTGTCCCGCGCGGCGCACCTCCATGCCCTCGGTGTCGATCTCCAGATCCCCGAAGGTCAGCACCCCGCCGCCGACCGTGTCCGCCTCCGTGTCCGCCGTACGGTCGCTGCCGCCCGCGTGTCCGAAGCGGCGCAGCACCGCGCGGATGCGGGCCACCAGGACGGCGCCGTCGAAGGGCTTCGTGACGTAGTCGTCGGCGCCCGCCTCCAGGCCGAGTACGACGTCGATCGAGTCCGCGCGTGCCGACAGCATGATCACCGGGACCGTCGAGTCGTCCCGGATACGGCGGCACAGGCTCACCCCGTCCAGGCCCGGGACCATCACGTCCAGCAGCGCGATGTCGGGGCGGTCCGCCCGGAACGCCTCCAGGCCCGACAGCCCGTCGGGCATGGCGGTGACCACGAAGCCGTCCCGCTCCAGGGCGAGTTGGGTGGCCTCGCGGATGACGTCGTCGTCCTCGACGAACAGGACGTGGGTCTGGTCTGCCATCCCGGTGCTCTCAGTCCTCGTGTGGGTCGTTCTCAAGCATGGGACGCCTGGGGCGGCGTCCGCGTTCACTGAAGCATCGGATCGGGGCGGCCGATCGGTTCAGTCCCGACCGGTTCTGTTCCGTTCAGTTCTTGCTCGGAGCGGGCGAGGCGTCGCCCCCGACCGCGTTGCTGTACTCGTTGTGGGTGCTGTACTCCTGGACGAAACGGCCCGAGGTCCAGCGGTACGTGATCACGTTCTCCCCGGAGGGACTCGACACCGGGTCGCCCTTCTCGTACACCTGCTTGGTGACGACCAGATCGCCGCGGTCTATCTCCGCGTAGACCGGGGGTTCCTCGGCCTTGAACACATTCTCGTACGTCCCGCCCTTGTCGCGATACACGTACGAGCCGATCCCCACCGCATCGCCGCAGGTCATCACGTTGACGACGACGTCGTTCGCGGTGCTGCCGGTCAGTACGCCGTACGACACGTCGACCGCGTACTCGTCGGCGACGCACGGCTTCAGCTCGTGCTTGACGGCCGCCGAGACCTTCGGGTCGTCCATGACGAGCTTGACCGCGTCCACGTGGTCGTCGACGGTCGCGGAGGGCGAGGGGGACTTGGCCTCCGCGACGCCCGCCACCGAGTCGGAGTGCGCCGGGCCCTCGTCACGGGCACCCGTGCCGCCGGTGGCGCAGCCGGACACCATAAGGGCGAGGGCGGCGAGCACGGCCATCGCCGCGAACGCCGCCTCGAAGCTCCCGCGCACCCTGCCGGGCCCGGGGATGCTGCTCGGCCCGGGCCCAGGGGTGTCGTCGCTCAGGCCGCGCAACGCTCCCGCTCCTCACGCTCCAGCGCGCGTGCGTCCAGGTCGCGGGCCTCCAGCTCCTCCCGGAGCCGGGCGAGCGCCCGGTGCAGCGTGCTCTTGACCGTACCGGCCGACATGCCCAGGGCGGCGGCCGTCTCTTCGGTGGACATCTGCTCCCAGTGTCGCAGGACGACAACACTGCGCTGTTTCGGAGCGAGAACTTTCATGATGTCCATAAGAAGCGCCCGGTCCGCGTGCTGCTCGGTCGCGTCGTCGACGCTCGCGTCCGGCAGCTGCTCGGTGGGAACCTCTTCGAGCTTGCGGGCCCGCCACCACTCGGTCCGCGTGTTGATCATGACGCGGCGCAGGTACGCGTCCGCGAGGCGCTTGTCTTCGATGGTCTCCCAGCGGCCGTACGTCCGTACGAGCGCCGTCTGGAGCAGGTCCTGGGCGTCGACCGGGTCCGGCACCAGCCGGCGGGCGCTGCGCAGCAGCGCGTCCTGTCGGGTGCGGACGTACTCCTCGAATTCGAGCACCTCGCCCTGCGCCATGATCAACCGCCTCCATCCCCGTTTCCGACCCGCCTGCTGCCGGTTGTCCTCTGCTGCTGTCCCGCCGGTCTGCGGTACACAAATGAAGTTACGGAGGGGTTGTCACGGCACTGTGCGGAGCAGCCTGCGGAGAGCGCTCGGCTGTCCGTCGGTTGTGTAACGGAAGTAGGTCCGGGGTAAGGGGGCGGGG
>NZ_JBXVPZ010000686.1:0-3728 GCF_057961495.1 Streptomyces sp. P5F9
GCGTAGGACAGGGGGGAGTTGGGCAGGCGGTCGGGGGGCAGTCCGTTGCCGGTCAGTCGGTCGGCGGGCAGCCCGGTGCCGCCATGCAGCTTGCTCCCGCGCAGAATCTTCCCGCTCCGGGGCAGGCTCCGGCGGGGCAGCCGTTGCCGGCCGAGGCGGTTCCCGGCCAGGGGATTCCGGCGCAGGGGAACCCTGGGCAGCCGGTTTCGCCGCAGGGGATCCAGGGGCAGCCCGTCTCGCCGCAAGGGATTCCGGGGCACGGGATTCCGGGGCAAGCGGCCCCCGGTGTTCCCGGTCAGCCGATTCCGCCCCAGGGCATTCCCGGGCAGGCCGTACCCGCGCAGGGGCTCCCGGCTCAAGGCACTCAGGGGCAACCCGTCTCCCCGCACGGCATCCCCGGTCAAGTCGCCCCGGTTCAGGGGCAGTCCGGTGGGCCGGTGCCGCCGCAGGCTCTGCCCGCCGCGCGGCCGGCGCCGGTCGCAGCTCCGGCCCCCGTACCGGCGAACGGTGCCGACACCGCCGTAGCGTCGAACGCATCGAGCGAGACACCGAACCCGCGGCCGAACCCGATTGCGCCCGCACCCGGAACCCCCGTCGCCGCGCAGGCACGTGCCGCTCAGCCGCTTCCCGCCGAAGCCGCCGGGGCTCCCATTGATCCCAACTCCACTCAGGGGCGGGCGATCAGTGTGCGGACGCTGGGGCAGGGGGTGCCGTTCACGCGGCAGGCCGCTCAGGTGCAGGTGCCTGTCGCCACGCCTACGCCTCCGCCGCATCAGTCGGGTGGGGGTGGCCGGAGAAGGAAGTTGGGGACTCGGCCCGAACCCGCCGCCGGGGTGGCGGAGCAGGGTGAGCGGGCTCAGCCGTCCATGGCCGGGCAGTCCCGGCTCGCGCAGATGACCGAGGGGGCCGGGCGGTCGTACGCCATAGGGGCACCGGACGAGAACGCGGCCGAGGGGCCGGAGCCGTTGGACGGGCCGGGCGGGGCCGTCGAGATCGCGGATACGCCGAGGCCGCAGCCGCTCGACGACGAGTTGCCGCCCGAGCCGCTCGACAATCCGCGTCGGCTGCTCGTGTGGCCCGCGCCGGACGTGACGACCACCCAGGCGCTGAGCGACCGCGGGTACCGGCCCGTCATCGTGCACTCGCGCGAGGAGGTCGACGCGCAGATCGCCGCGTTCCCGGCGGCGCTGTTCGTGGACCCGTTGACCGGGCCGATCACGCGGACGGCACTCCAGTCGTTGCGGCAGGCGGCCGTCGCTGCCGAGGTGCCGGTGCTGGTCACGGCCGGGCTGGGGCAGGCTACGCGTGAGGCGGCCTATGGTGCCGATCCCGCCGTTCTGCTGAAGGCGCTCGCGCCTCGGGACAGTGACCAGCATCCGCCTCGGGTGCTGCTGATCGAGGAGCACGCGGAGATCGCGCTGGCGCTGACGGCGACGCTGGAGCGGCGCGGGATGCAGGTGGCCCGGGCCGCGAGTGACGCCGACGCGGTGACTCTGGCCGGGCAGTTGAGGCCGAACCTCGTCGTGATGGATCTGCTCCAGGTGCACAAGCGGCGGGCCGGGATCGTCGACTGGCTGCGGGCGAACGGACAGCTCAACCGCACCCCGCTCGTCGTGTACACGGCCGCGGTGGACCAGGCCGACCTGCCTCGGCTCGCCTCCGGTGAGACCGTGCTCTTCCTCGCCGAGCGGTCGACGAGTAGCGAGGTCCAGTCGCGGATCGTGGATCTGTTGGCGCGGATCGGTACCAACTAGGCGACGGTACGCGCCACTTGGCGATCGCCCCTGACTGGCCGTCAACTGGCCGTCAACTGCCTTTAGGGTGCGGCTACTTGGCGACCAGTCGCCGCGCCGCCTCCTTGATCGACTCGCGGAGCCGGTCCCGGTCCGTGTCGTCCGCGCCCACCAGGACGCGGCGCATCTGCGGTACGACGACACCCCAGTTGGCCATCGCGACCAGCAGGAAGAGCAGGTCGCGGGCCGGGATCGCGTCGCTCACGACACCCCGGTCCTGGCCGTCCTGGAGGGCGGCGACCTTGAACGCGTAGTGCTGCTGGCGCTCGGTCTCGTCGGGCAGTTCGGCGGTGCCGTACTCCAGACCCTCCCAGAAGAGGAGGCGCAGGACTTCGGGGTGGGCCGCGTGGTAGTCCATGAGCCGGTCGATCCAGCCCTCGATGTCGTCGGGGTCGACGGGGAGCTGGACGGCCAGGTCGAGCATGGACCTGCCGAGGACCTGCGTGAACAGCTCCGACTTGTTGCCGAAGTAGGCGTAGATCAGCTGCTTGTTGGCCTTGGCCTCCGACGCGATGCGGTCGATGCGGGCGCCCGCGATGCCGTGCCGGGCGAACTCGGCGACCGCCGCCTCGTAGATCCGGGCCTTGGTGGCCTCGGGGTCTCTGACTCCCATGGGGCCAGCGTACTCGGCGGGCGACGGTAACCAACTATTTGGTTGACAGGGAATTCCGGGGCGCCGCATGCTGTTCCAGCTTCCAACCAACCAGTTAGTTGCTAGAGCCCGCTCGAAGTGTTCGTGGGCTTGAATTCGTGAGCTTGAATTCGTGGGCTTAAAGGAGTGCCGCCGCTCATGTCCTCCGCAACCGTCACCCAGACCTCGGTCCAGAAGCCGGGCGTCCCCACCGCCGCCGACCGCCTCTTCCTCGTCCTCATCGCCGTCTGTACCGCCGTGACGGCCGCCAACATCTATCTCGCGGGCCCGCTGCTCCCCCTCATCGCGCACGACTTCGGCTCGACCCCGTCCGCCGTGGCGTGGATCGCGTCGGTCGCGCAGTTCGGCTACGCCACCGGCCTCCTCTTCTTCGCCCCGCTCGGCGACCGCGTGAACCGGCGCCCCCTGGTCGCCGCCCTCTCCGTGGCCACCACGGCGGCCCTGCTCGTCGGCGCGGCGGCCCCCGGCACCGCCGCCCTCGCGGTCGCCGTCTTCGTCGCGGCCGCCGCGACCGTCGTACCGCAGCTACTCGTCCCGCTGGTCGCCGAACGCGCCCCCGCCCACCACCGCGCCCGCCATGTCGCGGCCGTCATAGCGGGCCTGTTCACCGGCATCGTGGCGGCGCGCGTCGTGGGCAGCCTGGTCGGCCAGGCCTACGGCTGGCGGGTCGTGTTCATCGGCTCGGCCGCCCTCACCCTCGTCCTCGGCCTCGCCACCGCGTATGTCCTCCCGTCCGAGAAGCGCCGCGGCTCCGGCCCGCTCTTCGCCGGCCTCGCCGCCCTGCCGGGCCTGGTCCGCACCTCGCCCGACCTGTGGCGCGCGTGCCTGCGCCAGGCGGGCATGTTCGGCGCGTGGAGCGCCCTGTGGACCACCCTCGCCCTGCTGCTCACCGGTGGTTCCTACGGCTTCTCGACCGCGACCGCCGGCCTGTTCGGGCTGTTCGGGCTGGCGGCCAGCGCGGTGGCTCCGCTCGCGGGCGGCTTCGTCGACCGGTTCGGCGCGGGGAAGGTCGTACGGTCCGCGTATGTGCTCGCGGCCGCGTCCGTACCGCTGTTCTGGCTGGGCGGGCACGTGCTGTGGGCGCTGTTCGTCGCCGCGATCGCCGTCCACGCGGCCCTGGTCGCCTCCCACGTCGCCAACCAGACCCTCGCCCTCACCACCACCTCCACCCCGGCGACCGCCAACACCGCGTACGTCGTCGCCGGCTTCACGGGCGGTGCGCTTGCGTCCGCCCTCGCGGGGCCGGCGTTCAGTCACTGGGGCTGGGGCGGGGTGTGCGCGGT
>NZ_JBXVPZ010000687.1:0-3728 GCF_057961495.1 Streptomyces sp. P5F9
GGGCGCGGGTCGCGGGGTGGGCGGCGGGTCGGGCATCGTCCCGTGGACCAGGACGTGGTCCGGGTTCATGGTGTCGTAGTCCGGCCTCGCGGGGACTCCCGACGGCAGCAGGATGTCGATCAGCGCGCTCCGCATGTGCAGGCCGATCGTCCCGGGGTAGCGGACGATCGGCGCGGTGGGATCGCCGGTGGTGAGGGCGTCCACGGCTGCCTCGATCACCGCGGGGCGCATCGCCGGCTCACGGACACCGGTGCTGATGCCGGTGCTGGAGAGCCCGGATCGCCTGGTCGGCCAGCTCGTGCCGGGTGGCGAGGACTTCAGGGGACGCGCGGGCGAAGCCGTAGTCGGACATGGACGGTCTGCTTCCCCCGGTCGCCGGTTCGGAGCGGTCGCGGACGGACTGGTCGGGATCCGCTCCGGCCCGCGCCCCTTGGGCAGGCGCCGCGTGGCTTGCATAAGAGGGTCCGGTCCGGTCGGCAGGGGACGGCGCGAAGGACAGACTCGGCCGGTTCTCGATCATGGCCGTAATTTCCGAAATCGGGCACGAAGTGCCGTGTTCGGGCGGGGTTCGGCGCCTAGGCTGCGGCGCATGTGCGGAATCGTGGGATACGTGGGGTCGCAGTCGGCGCTCGATGTGGTGATGGCCGGGCTGAAGCGGCTGGAGTACCGGGGGTACGACTCGTCGGGTGTCGCCGTGCTCGCGGACGGCGGGCTGGCGGCGGCCAAGAAGGCGGGGAAGCTCGTCAATCTGGAGAAGGAGCTGGTCGACCGCCCGCTGCCGGCGGGGTCGACGGGCATCGGGCACACGCGCTGGGCCACGCACGGCGGGCCGACGGACGCGAACGCCCACCCGCATCTCGACAACGCGGGGCGCGTCGCGGTCGTCCACAACGGCATCATCGAGAACTTCGCCTGTCTGCGGGCCGAGTTGGCGGAGCGCGGGCACGACCTCGCCTCCGACACGGACACCGAGGTGGTCGCGCATCTGCTGGCCGAGGAGTTCTCGGGGTGCGCGGATCTGGCGGAGGCGATGCGGCAGGTGTGCCGGCGTCTTGAGGGCGCGTTCACGCTGGTCGCGGTGCACGCGGACGAGCCCGGTGTGGTCGTGGGTGCGCGGCGGAACTCGCCGCTCGTGGTCGGAGTGGGGGAGGGGGAGGCCTTTCTCGCCTCCGACGTCGCCGCGTTCATCGCCCACACGCGCTCCGCGATCGAGCTGGGACAGGACCAGGTCGTCGAGCTGCGGCGGGACGGGGTGACCGTCACCGGGTTCGACGGGGCTCCGGCCGAGGTCCGTTCGTACCACGTCGACTGGGACGCGTCCGCCGCGGAGAAGGGCGGCTACGACTACTTCATGCTCAAGGAGATCGCCGAGCAGCCGAAGGCGGTCGCCGACACGTTGCTGGGCCGCATCGACGCGGCGGGCCTGCTCACGCTCGATGAAGTCCGCATCCCCGTCCACGAGTTGCGGGAGATCGACAAGGTCGTCATCGTCGCGTGCGGTACGGCCTTCCACGCCGGGCTGATCGCCAAGTACGCCATCGAGCACTGGACGCGGATCCCCTGCGAGGTGGAACTGGCCAGCGAGTTCCGGTACCGGGACCCGATCCTGGGCGCGCGGTCCCTGGTCATCGCCATCTCCCAGTCCGGCGAGACGATGGACACGCTGATGGCCCTACGGCACGCGAGGGAACAGGGCTCGAAAGTCCTGGCCATCTGCAACACCAACGGGTCGACGATTCCGCGGGAGTCGGACGCGGTGCTGTACACGCATGCCGGGCCCGAAGTCGCCGTAGCGTCGACGAAGGCGTTTCTGACGCAGCTGGTGGCGTGTTATCTGGTCGCGCTGTATCTCGGTCAGGTGCGGGGCACGAAGTGGGGCGACGAGATCCAGGCCGTCATCCGGGACCTTTCGCAGATCTCCGGTGAGGTCGAGCGGGTGCTGGAAACCATGGAGCCTGTACGGGAGTTGGCGCGGTCGGTGGCGTCGAAGAACACCGTGCTGTTCCTGGGCCGGCATGTCGGTTACCCCGTCGCTCTCGAAGGCGCCCTGAAACTCAAGGAGTTGGCGTACATGCACGCCGAGGGCTTCGCGGCGGGGGAGTTGAAGCACGGGCCCATCGCGCTGATCGAGGAGGGGATGCCGGTCGTCGTCGTGGTTCCCTCGTCCCGTGGGCGGTCGGTTCTGCACGACAAGATCGTGTCCAACATCCAGGAGATCCGGGCGCGGGGTGCGATGACGATCGTGATCGCGGAGGAGGGCGACGAGACGGTCGTCCCGTACGCCGACCACTTGATCCGCATCCCGGCCACACCGACGTTGCTGCAACCGCTGGTCGCGACCGTGCCGTTGCAGGTGTTCGCCTGCGAGCTGGCCACGGCTCGGGGGAACGAGGTGGATCAGCCTCGGAACCTGGCGAAGTCGGTGACGGTCGAGTAGGGCTCGCTCTTCAGGGCTTCCCTGAAGGGGGTGAAGGCTCCGGCCGGGAAGGTGAGGGTGGGCCTGGCCGGGGTCTTTGAGCCGCGGTTGTCAGGGCATCGGCAAGGCTGACGGCCGGGCAGCCCAACATGCCTGTCAGCACGCGGCGCTGACGCTGCGTCAGGCAACCCACGAAGACCGCCGCGTCGGCGTTCGTCCGCTCGCGGAGTGCCGCCGCCTCGCGAACCTTGCCGTACGTCAGAAGAGTTCGCGAGGAATAGGGCAACGCCATCTTCCTAGCACCGCCGGCCGAGACGCCCCGCCGCTGCACGATCCGGCCCACGACCCGCGCACCGCGTTCCTCCAACGCCCGCGCCGCCGCATCCATCAGCGCGGCCCAGTCCCTCTGCTTGCCGGAGAAGTGACCGACGATCACCACGTCGGCCCCCTCGACCTCAACTACCGAGGTCGGAACCCGGTGTTGGGCCGTCCCCGCACGATGAGCGGGTCGCCGGTCGCGCCTTCGAGGCTGATGCATGGCCTTCAGGCTAGTTGCGCTCCGCTGAAAGCGCGCTGAGGGCGTCGTGAAACCCGGTGCGCGCAGGCTCTGTTCCAGAACGAAGGCGATGCGAGCCCCGACCCGGGGCCGTAACGGTCTGACGAATCCAAGGAGCACATCACCATGGGCATCAACCTCACCGACCAGGACAAGCTCACCCTCCGTACCGCCGCGTACGGCGCCATCACGCTCATGGCCGCCGCCGGTGCCACCACCGGTTCGCCGCACCGGATCGCCACCCAGGGCAGCCTCGCCCTGGCCTCGGCGACCGGGCCGGTCGGGTACGTGCTCGCCGAGAACTCCAAGATCCCGAACCTGAACGGGAAGTCCGTGGCCGAGATCGCCGATCAGGTGCTGCCGGCCCTCACCACCGCCATGAGCCTGCTCAAGAAGCAGGACCCGGCCGAGGCCGACAACTTCCGCGGCACCGTCCTCGTCGCTCTCGAAGCGGCGGTCCGCCCCAAGAAGGGCGAGCCCGGCCCCGTCATGCTGGAGATGGTCCGCAAGATCACCGGAGCCCTCGACGGCGCCTGAACCCGATAAGCGCGAGAAGCGCGAGAAGCGCGAGAAGCACGGGACGCCCCGGACACCCCGGACACCCCCGGATTTCCGGTAGCCGCCCTCGCCCCGACGATGGCCCGAAACCCCGCCTCTACGACAAGCCTCGACCTGATGGGATGGGACCGTGCCGAGCGGCATGTGACGGGCCGTCGGGGCGAGGGCGGCTACCGGAAATCCGGGGGTGTCCGGGGT
>NZ_JBXVPZ010000688.1:0-3724 GCF_057961495.1 Streptomyces sp. P5F9
TGTCGAGGCCGTGCGGGGGCGGCCTGACGTGGGCCGGTGGGTGTGGCGGTCCACGGCCGAGGTGTATCCGGTGCTGCTCGCCGCGGGGGTGCGGGTGGAGCGGTGCTACGACGTCGAGGACGCCGAGACGCTGTTGCTCGGGCACGAGGGCCGGCACGGTGAACCGCGGTCGGCGGCGGCCGCGCTGGCCCGGTTGCGGGGCGGTGCCGTACCGCCGGATCCGCCGCAGCGGGCCGCAGAACCGGGCGCGCAGCCCTCGCTCTTCGAACCGCAGAGCGTCCATCTCCCCCTGGCCGACCTGCTCGCCGTGTACGCCGAGCAGCAGCGCCGGCACGACGCCGCAACGCACCCCGACCGGATGCGGCTGCTCACCGCCTCCGAGTCGGCGGGGATGCTGGTCGCGGCCGAGATGAACCGGGCCGGGCTGCCGTGGAGCGCCGAGGTGCACCGGGAGATGCTGCACGAGTTGCTGGGCGACCGGTATGCGGGCGGTGGTGAGCCGCGGCGGCTCGCCGAGTTGGCGGACGAGGTGTCCATCGCCTTCGGGAGGCGGGTGCGGCCGGATCTGCCGGCGGATGTGGTCAAGGCGTTTGCCGAAGCCGGGATCAAGGTCAAGTCCACCCGGCGCTGGGAGATCCAGTCCCTCGACCATCCGGCCGTGAAGCCGCTGCTGGAGTACAAGAAGCTGTACCGGATCTGGGTGGCGCATGGCTGGTCCTGGCTGCAGGACTGGGTGCGGGACGGGCGGTTCCGGCCGGAGTTCCTCGCGGGCGGGACGGTCACCGGGCGCTGGGTCACCAACGGCGGGGGCGGGCTGCAGATCCCCAAGGTCATCCGGCGGGCCGTGGTCGCCGACCCGGGCTGGCGGCTCGTCGTCGCCGACGCCGACCAGATGGAACCGCGGGTGCTCGCCGCGATCTCCCGCGACCCCGGGCTGATGGAGGTGGCCGGCCGCGCCACCGACCTCTACCAGGCCGTGTCCGACCGCGCCTTCTCCGGCGACCGCGACCAGGCCAAGATCGCCGTGCTCGGCGCGGTCTACGGCCAGACCTCCGGCGACGGCCTCAAGAACCTCGCCGCGCTCAGACGCCGGTTCCCCAAGGCGGTGGCGTACGTCGACGACGCCGCGAAGGCGGGCGAGGAGGGGCGGCTCGTCCGGACCTGGCTGGGGCGGACCTGCCCGCCGGTGGCCGGGGGCGAGGACGCGGCGGAGGAGGCGGGCATCCCCCAGGACGACCCCGTCACGGCCCCCGCCGACCAGGGCTGGGTGCCGGGTTACGCCTCCACCAACTCCCGTGCCCGGGGCCGTTTCGCCCGTAACTTCGTCGTCCAGGGCAGTGCGGCGGACTGGGCGCTGCTGATGCTGGCCGCGCTCCGGCGGTCCTGTGCGGAGCTGGCGGCGGAACTGGTCTTCTTCCAGCACGACGAGGTGATCGTGCACTGCCCCGAGGAGGAGGCCGGGACCGTGGCCGCGGCGATACAGGAGGCGGCCGACCTCGCCGGGCGGCTGACATTCGGGGAGACGCCGGTGCGGTTTCCCTTCACGGTGGCGGTGGTCGAGTGCTACGCCGATGCCAAGTAGAACGGGGCGGGGACTCGGGCTGTCAACGCGCGTCACGCCGCGACAACAGCTCGCCGAGTTCCTGGACGACGGCCTTCTCGTCCGTTCCGTCGAGCGCGTCGAGGGCCACCCGCCACTCCGCGTACGCCTCGTCCTCGCGGCCCTGTTCCCGTAGCAGCAGGCCGAGTTGGTGCCGGGCCAGGCCGCCCATGTAGCGGTCGGCTCGGGCGTCCGCGCGGCGGAGGAGTTCGGCGCACTCGGTGTGGGCGCGTGTGGTGTGGGCACCTTCGGTATCGGCTCGTTCGGTGCGGGTGCCTTCGGTGCGGCCGAGGAGGCGGAGGGCGCGGACCAGGCCGAGGCGGGTCTGCGACTCGCCGTGCCAGTCGCCGTGGCCGCCGAGGATGCGCAGGCTCTCCTCGAAGTGCGGTACGGCGGCGGCCGGTTCGCCGAGGGTGAGGTGGGCGTAGCCGATGTTGCAGTGCGCCGAGTGCTGCACGATGACGGCGCCGATCTCGTCGCCGATGGCGAGGGAGCGGCGGTGCTGTTCGATGGCGGCGCGGGGGTCGGTGTGCTCGTACAGGTTGCCGAGGTGGCTGTGGGTCACGGCCTCGCCGTACGGGTCGTTCAACTGCCGTGAGTGGGCGAGGCTTTGGCGCAGGGCGACCCCGGACTCGGCGTAACGGCCCAGGCCTTCGAGGAGCAGACCCCGGTTGTTGAGGCAGCGGCGGATCCACGAGACCGCGTCGAGTCGCCACCAGATCGCCAGGGCCTGGTCGTTGAGGCCGAGCGCCTCGTTCTGCCGGCCGGTCAGGAAGTGCAGCCCGGCGAGATCGCCGAGCGCGTACGCCTCCGCCGCGTCGTCCCCGAGCCGCCGAGCCGCGCCGAGGGCGGCCCGGCCGAGCACCTCCGTCTCGGCGACGCGGCCGCTGCGCAGGACGTAGGGGAAGAGGAGCCGGACGAGCGTCGAGACGTAGGCGGTCCGGCGGAGATCGGGGGTGTCGCGGTACCGGGTCACGAGGGCCACCACGTTCTCCAGCTCCAAGTCGCCCCAGGCGAAGGCGTCTTCGGGGCGGGGGAAGGAGGTGGTGGCCGCGACCTCGGTGGCGTGGCCGGGGGGCTGCGCGGCGGTCGGGCGGCGGCGGTCGTCCTGGTCGAGGCCCGGTTCGACGATCGCGGTGAGGGTGCGTTCGGCGTGGGCGGTGTACCAGGCGAGGGCGGTTGCTATGAGGTCGGTTTCGGCGGGGGTGGGTTCGGAGAGGGAGGCTCGGGAGAGGGGTGCCTCTACGAGGTCGGTGCCGGCGCGGTCAGTGTCGGCGGGGGGCGTTTCCGCCAGGTCGGTGTCGGCGAGGGCGTCCTTCCCTTCCCTGCCGCCTCCGCTGCCCCTGGCTCCGTTCAACTCCCCTCCGCTCTCCGCCAGTTCGCGGGCGAAGTCGCGGACCAGGTCGTGGGGGGCGTAGCGGCCGTACGACGTCTCCTCCAGGAGGGCTACGTCGACCAGGCGGTCGAGGGCTGCCTCGGTGCGGCGTTCGTCGGTGGCGGCGAGGCGGGCGAGCAAGGGGGCGCCGTAGGCCGGGAGGTCGAGGGTGCCGATGTGGTGCAGGGTGCGGGCCGCGTCGCGGTCGGTCTCGCGGTCGGAGGCGGCGAGGGCGTCGTGGGCGACGGCGAGGGAGCGGCGGACGCTGAGGTCGTCGTACTCCAGGTGATGCAACCGGCCTTCTGTGGCGGCGAGTTGACCGGCCAGGACGTCCGGGGTGAGGGCCCCGCGGGCGGCCAGGCGGGCGGCGACGATGCGCAGGGCGAGCGGGAGGCGGCCGGTGAGTTCGACGAGCGGGTGGGCCGCGTCGAGGCCGTCGCGGCCGGAGACGGCGCGCAGCAGTGCGGCGCTGTCCTCGCCGGACAGGGGGGTGAGCGGGAAACGGCGGGCGCCGTCGAGCGCGGTCAGCGGAGAACGGCTGGTGACGATCACCGCGCAGCCGGTGCCGGCCGGCAGCAACGGCCGTACCTGAGCGGCGTTCTCGGCGTCGTCCAGCACCATCAGCGTGCGGGTGGGCGCGAGCAGGGAGCGGAGCAACGCGCTTGCCGCGTCCGGGTGTTCGGGGATGTGACGCGGTTCGGCGCCGAGGTCGCGGAGCAGGGCGTGGAGTGCCTGGCCGGGGGTGAGGG
>NZ_JBXVPZ010000689.1:0-3718 GCF_057961495.1 Streptomyces sp. P5F9
CACCCACCCAGCGACAATGACCCGGTGCGGTACAAAATCCTGGGCAGCACCCGGGCGGAGAACGAACAGGGCACCGGCGTACCCCTCGGCGGTGCGCGTCTCCGTGCCCTGCTCGCGGCGCTCGCCCTGCACCCGGGCCGGATCATCCCCTTCGGCACCCTGATCGACGAGGTGTGGGCGGACGAGCCTCCCCAGGACGCCCCGGCCGCCCTCCAGGCCCTGGTCGGCCGCCTCCGCCGCACCCTCGGCAAGGACGCGATCGCCTCCGACCCCGGCGGCTACCGCCTCGCGGCGACCCGGGACGACGTGGACCTGTTCGTCTTCGAACACCTCACCCGCAGGGGTACGGCCGCCCTCGCCCGGGGCGACGCGACCACCGCCGCCCGCGACCTCTCCGAGGCGCTCGCCCTCTGGCGCGGACCCGCGCTCGCCGACCTCCCGGACCGGTCCGCCGCCGCCCGCCCCGACGCGCTGCGCCAGGAGGCCACCCGCGCGCGGGCCGAGGCCGACCTGCTGCTCGGCCGCGCCGCCGACGTCGTACCGGAACTGAAGGAACTGACCACCGCGCATCCCTACGACGAGCCGCTGCACGCCCTCCTCATCCGCGCCCTGCGCGCCTGCGGCCGCGGGGCCGACGCGCTCGCCGCGTACGAGGCGGCCCGGCGCGCGCTCGCCGACGGGCTCGGCACCGACCCGGGGCCGGAACTCCGCGCGCTGCACGGGGAGTTGCTCACGTCGACGGCGCCCGTGAGTACGACGACCCCGGCGCCGGGGCGTCCCGAACGCAACGGCAACCTGCGTCCCCGGCTTACCTCTTTCGTGGGCCGGGAACCCGAGATCGCCGCCATCCGTTCCGAAGTGCACAGGGCCCGCCTGGTCACGCTCACCGGACCGGGCGGCTCCGGAAAGACCCGTCTCGCCGAGGAAGCCGCCGCCGGGCTCCCGCAGGCGTGGCTCGTCGAGCTGGCCCGGCTCGACCGGCCGGAGGCGGTGCCGGGCGCGGTGGTCAGCGCCCTCGGTCTGCGCGAGACCGCGTTGCTGACCACCGAGTTGATGACCACGCAGGACGACCCGGTCGCCCTGCTGGTGGAGTACTGCGCCTCGCGTGGCCGACTCCTGATCCTTGACAACTGCGAACATGTCATCGGCGCGGTGGCCGACCTCGCCGAGACCCTCCTGACCCGCTGCCCGGGGCTCACGATCCTCGCCACCAGCCGTGAACCCCTGGGCGTCCCCGGCGAGTCCGTGCGCCCGGTGGAGCCCCTCGTCCCCGACCAGGCGCACCGCCTCTTCACCGAGCGCGCCGCCATCGTCCGCCCCGACGCGCAGGCCGTGCTCCAGGACACGGAGGCGGTCGCGGAGATCTGCCGCCGCCTCGACGGCCTGCCCCTGGCCATCGAACTGGCCGCCGCCCGGCTCCGGTTGCTCACCCCGCGCCAGATCGCCGACCGCCTCGACGACCGCTTCCGCCTCCTCACCTCCGGCAGCCGCACGGTCCTGCCCCGCCAGCAGACCCTCCGTGCCGTCGTCGACTGGTCCTGGGAACTGCTCGACGAGTCGGAGCGGACGGTGCTGCGCGAGGTCTCCGTGTTCGCCGGCGGCTGGGACCTCGCGGCGGCCGAGGCCGTGTGCACCGGCCCCGCGGCCCATCTCATCGGCTCCCTGGTCGACAAGTCCCTGATCGTGGCCACCCCGGGCGACACGGACGGCGGCATGCGCTACCGCATGCTGGAGACCATCCACGAGTACGCCGTGGAGCGCGCCGCCGAGACCCCCGGCCTGCGCGCCGCCGCCGAGCGCAGGCACCGCGCGTGGGTCCGCGCCCTCGTCGAGGAGGCCGAGCCGCTCCTCCGCTCGGGCGACCAACTCCCGTGGATAGCCCGCCTGGAGACCGAGCTCGACAACATCCGGGCGGCCCTCGTCCGCTCCGTCGCCGCGCGCGACGAGGAGGAGGCGGGCGCCCTGGTCCTCGCCGTCGGCTGGTTCTGGTGGCTGCGCAACTACCGCGCCGAGGGCTCGGAATGGGTGATCCGCGTCCTCACCCTGACCACACCGGACGGGCTGGCCCAGGACCCGTTCGAGGCCTACGTCGCGGACCCGGAGGCGGATGCCCGGCACCCCCTGCACACCCGGCGGATGGACCTCCGGCTGCTGGATCTCTTCCTCAGGGCCGAGTCCGAGATCCTGGGCCGGACGGCGGACGGCCTGCTGGACGAGCGCATGCGGCAGTACATGCAGCTGATCCAGGCCTACTTCGCCGCCGGCGGCCCGCGGTCTGCCCGTATGCCAGGGCTCATCTGGCCGCTCACCGCCTACTTCCTCACCGAGTCGATGGACATCCGGCCCGCCATGGAGGCGGCGGTCGTCAACGTCCGTGCCCACGGCGGCGACTGGGAGAACGCCGTCATGCTGATGTTCCGCACGCACCTCCTCGTCGACTCACCGGGCGGCATGGCGGGCATCGACGAGGACCTGAAGGCGCTGAAGGTGCTCTGCCGGCGCGTCGGCGACCGCTGGGTGCTCGCCCAGGTGTCCAGCGCGTTCGGCGAGGCCGCCATGGTCCGCGGCCGCTTCGAGGAGGCGAGGACGGAGTACGAGGAGGCGCTGGCGCTCGCCTACGAGGTGGGTGCCAACACCGAGACCCCGTTCCTCATCGCCCGCCTCGCCGAGCTCGCCTTCCGCGCGGGAGACCGCGACAGCGCGCTGGCCGGCCTGGACCGGGCGACCGAGGAGTCCGACCGGCACGGCGTAGCGGACGCCCGCGCGTTCGTCCTGATGCTGCGCGCGCACATCGCCCTGGAGGACGGGGAGATCGCCCGCGCGCGGGAGTTGAGCGACCGGGCCTGGGCGGAGAGCGAAAAGGGCACGCCCCCACCGCAGTTCAGGGCCGGCCTGAACGCGGTCGCCGCCCTGGTCACCGCCGCCGAGTCCGGCCCGGAGCGCGGCCTGGAGATGATGACCGCCACCCTGCGCGAGGCCGTCGACCAGCACTGCGCCGACGCGCTGGTCGCGATGCTGGTGGACCAGACGGCCCTGCTCTCCGCCGAACTCGGCGAACTACCGCGCGCGGTACGGCTGTTGGCCGCGAGCGACCATTGGCGCGGCGGCCATCCGCGCCCCATGCCGGAGCACGCCCGCGTCGAGCACACCGAGGCCACCGCCCGCACCGCCCTGGGCGCCGAGCGCTACGCCGCCGAACGCGCCCGCGGCGAGACCCTCACCCTGGAGGAGATCCTGGCGGAGCTGCCCGCCCCGCCGTGACCTCCTACTGGCAGGTGAACTTGGACTCCGCCCAGTCCGCCAGCGCCAGGTTGTCGAAGGAACTGCGCGGTTCGACCACGAGCCGTACGGTCTTGCGCCCGGCGATGTTCACGTGGACGGGCACGGCCGGGTCCCCGCCGTCGATCTCCCCGGACCGCCACAGCCGGACCCCGTCGGCGTACACCGAGAAGTACACCTTGCCGATCCCCAGCATCATGTCGTCGACGCCGACCGTCGCGTCGTAGGAGACGCACTGGCGGTTGAGGTCGATCGTGACGGAGGAGCGGCCGTGCACAGTGGCTCCGTGCGCGTACCGAGTGCCGCCGATCGAGACGCCGTAGCGCTGCCACACCCAGCTGCTCTCGCCGAGTTGGATCTCCGGCGCGGTGCCGTCGCCGTTGACGTTGTACGAGAGTTCGCTGACCTGGAAGACCGTCGGCGCGGGTGGGGGCGTCGG
>NZ_JBXVPZ010000690.1:0-3688 GCF_057961495.1 Streptomyces sp. P5F9
GCACCGGGGTGGCGGTACGGCCTGCTCCCTGACGCGACGAACCCGTCTCGTTCACGCCGATGACGGCGAGTTCTCCCGGCCGATCGAGGCGGCCATCGACCTCGCCGGTGCACTCAACTCGGCCGCCCGGCAGACCCCGTACGGCTGGTCCGCCATCTGGTGCGGGTCCGGCCAACGCGGTGGTCGTCGTAGTACCCCGCACGGCCGTGATGCACGAGAGCGGCTACCCGACCGAACAGTGCCTCCTGATTCACCTCGCCACGATGAAACGGTCGTGCCCCTCAGGCGATGCCCTTTCCGGTGAGAACGGCAGTGCCGTCCGCGCACAAGTTCATCGGCGCCCCAGGAGTCAGCCCGCGGTGGTGTTGTAGTTGACGATCCGCTCCACGATGAGGGCGACCGCACCGGCCAGCGGGCTGTCCGCCCCTTTGCTCGCCACGTCGGGCAGCCGGTGTGCCTCCTCCTCGGTGACCGCCACCATGCCCCAGAACGCGTTGAAGCCCGATGGATCCGATGGCTTGTCGGTGGCCGCCCGAACCGTCAGGATGCCGTCCCCCTCGACCACGGCCAGCGCGCCCATCTGCCGGAGGGTGTCGGGGTCCCGCTCCTCGGCGGCCACAACGCTCCAACCCGCGACCTCTGTCTGTCGCAACGCGGCGAGGAGACTGCCGGCACTACCCGCGCCGGAGACAACGATGTCGGGCAGGACAAGGGCCACCGGCCCCTGCGTCATCGGCAGAGCGGACCGGATCGCGCCGTCGAGATCCGGTTCAAGCGAATGGTCCTGGTAGACAAAGACCATTTGAAACGTCTCGGCGTACCGCGCGAGATAGCTCACTGTGTCCAGCTTGTGTGCCCCGATCACGACGACCAGGCGCACGTTGAGTCCGCTCTTGGCCAGCTCGACAACGGCCTCCAGGCTGCGGTCCAGCACAGTGACCCCGGGAGCCAGGCAGTGCAGCTCCTTCGAGTAGGGCGCCCCGAAGCGCGTCGCGAACCCGGCGCAGGGCAAGATGATCGAAACGTCAGGAACGGGCACGGACGAACTATGCATTGAGTGGCTCTCAGATTGTGTCGACGATCGGGAACCTTGCGCACTTCGCCGGGTACGGGTAGGGACGGCCCAAGATCAACGCCACACACACCGTCGGCCTGGAAGGAACGCCGGCGTTCACCGTAGTCACCGAGGACAGCTCCGTGGGGGGAGGGGGCGAACGTTGATCGACGTGATTGTCCCCAAGGTGCCGGGTGGGTATTCGCCGCTACCGGCGAAGGAAGAAGTCGGCCTCGAAACAGCCGAGTTGGCCCACGAGAGGGACGAGACCGGCCGTCGGTCACCGTACGGCGCTCCCGAACCGGTACTTGGCCGGCGTCGAACGCTTCCAACTCCGGTACGACGGCGCTGACTTGTGTGGGCACCCGGGCGAGGGCGAGGCGCGCGGATACCGGCGTCCCCGTGTTCGAGGACCACTGCCACGTTCAGGATCATGCGACGTACACTGCTGCCGCGCACGGGCTGAAACGTACGGGTAGACCGAACGAAAGAGGACGCCGAATGCGGGTGTTGTTGTCCACGTACGGGACGCGGGGCGATGTCGAACCGCTGGTGGCACTCGCGGTGCGGCTGCGGGAGCTCGGCGTGGAGGTGCGGATGTGCGCCCCGCCCGACGAGGAGTTCGCGCAGCGACTGACAGGTCTCGGGGTGCGACTGGTTCCGGTCGGGCCGCCCGTGCGGGAGTTGATGAGCGGGACGACGCTGCCGTCGGCGGCGGATCTGTCCCGGTACCGGACCGAGATGCTCGACGCACAGTTCGAGATCTTCCCTGCGGCGCTCGACGGATGTGACGCGTTGGTGGCGGCGGGTCTGGCGCAGATCGCCGCGCGGTCCGTGGCCGAGGCCGCGGGCGTCCGCTACGTGTACACGAGCTATTCGGCGGTCAACCTGCCGTCGCCGTACCATGCTCCGCCACCGCGGCCGGGCTGGCCGGAGCCGGAGGCGAACGACAATCTGACGCTGTGGGAGCTGGACGCCCGCAGCGTGAACGCGCAGTTCGCCGAGCCGCTCAACCGACACCGGGCGGTTCTCGGTCTGCCGCCGGTGGACAACGTCCGTGATCACGTCTTCACCGACCGGCCGTGGCTGGCGGCGGACCCGGTCCTGGGACCGTGGCGGGAGACCCCGGGCCTCGACGTGATCCAGACGGGTGCGTGGACACTGCCGGACGAACGCCCGCTGCCGGCCGAACTGGTGACGTTCCTGGACGCGGGCGCGCCGCCGGTCTACGTGGGATTCGGCAGCGTACGCCCGTCCCCGGACATCGCCCGCCGGGCCGTCGAGGTGATCCGCGCACAGGATCACCGTGTACTCGTCTCCCGCGGCTGGGCGGACCTGGACCTGGGCGACGACCGGGACGACTGCCTCGCCATCGGCGAGGTCAGCCATCAGCGTCTGTTCGAGAGGGTGGCCGCGGTGGTCCACCACGGCGGTGCGGGCACGACGCTGACGGCCGCCCGGGCGGGTGCGCCGCAGGTGGTGGTACCTCTCCAGTTGGCGGACAACCCCTACTGGGCCGGTCAGGTGGCAGACCTGGATCTCGGTGCGGCACTCGATAGTCCGACTCCGACGACCGAGTCCTTGAACGTCGCGTTCAAGACGGCCCTGGCACCTGAGACACGGGCGCGGGCCGAGGCTCTGGGCAGCCGGATCCGCACCGACGGAGCGGCGGTTGCCGCGAACCTGCTGGTCGACGCCATCCGGTGAGCCGATCCGGGCGAGAAGGAGTCCTGGTCGGCGGGAATCCGGCTGGAACTCCGGCAGGCGTGCGCAGGCGCTCGGCTGCTAGCGTTCCGGCGCATGGAAGACGGCGTGTACGTGGGTAATGCGGGCAAAGACGCGGCACTGGACCGGGGGTGGCTGCTCGGGCACTTCAAGGAGGAAGGCAGCCCTCTGCACAGCGACGCTGTGGAGGTCAAATGGGGCGTTCACCCGCGTGGCGAACAGCGAGCGCAGTGGGTGAAGGGTGAAGTGCGCGCAGCTGTCCTGGTCCTGATCTCAGGTCGCTTCCGTATGGAGTTCCCCGGTCGAAGCGTGCTGTTGGAAGAACAGGGCGACTATGTCGTCTGGGGCCAGGGAGTGGATCACTCCTGGGTCGCGGAGGATGAGTCCGTGGTACTGACTCTGCGCTGGCCTTCCGTGCCTGGATACGCCGTACCGCAGGAGGAAGAGCGGACGAGTTCGTAAGGCGGAGGACCGCCCGGCCAGCGTCTCCTGACCCGGTCGGGTCCGCCGGAACATGAGCCTTTCTTTGCCCGTAATGGCGTTTCGCCGCACTCCGGGGGAAGCGTGTGACGTTGTGGAACCTTTATTCCTATATGGGAGCTTCATGGGACTCTTTTTCGGTGTGGGTGTTCTGTGAGGTGCCGCGGAATGTCGAGTATTGACATGTCCTGAGCCCGTGATTGATGATTACGGCTGTGTCACGGAGTTCCGGAAGGGAATCCGGGAGCGCAGGAAAATAATGTGACCAGGTAATTGGCCAGTTATTTCGGGAATCGAATTATCGAATCGCCCGGCCGCTATAGGCCTCTTCGACGCGTGGACTCGCCCCCCTGTCAACCACCTGACTGCCGCCCCGTCCCACGGTGACGGTTCCGCGGTGACGGCGCCCCGCGTATCCCCGCCGTCGGC
>NZ_JBXVPZ010000691.1:0-3651 GCF_057961495.1 Streptomyces sp. P5F9
CGTAGGAGAGGGGAAGGGACGGGGAAGAGATGACGGCTGAAGATCCTGGATCCGCCACTCCCCCGGTGCCGTTGTCAGTGCCTCCCCTTATCGTCCCGGCATGGTCTTCCCGCTTCCCGCCGAACTGTCCCTGCCCTCCGGCCGCTTCGAGCAACGCGGAGACGTGGAGGTGTGGTTCTCCGACGAACTGCCGGACGATCTCGTGGAGTTGTGGCCCCGGCTGCTGAAGTCGGCCGAGGTCACAGGGCTGTATCCGTTCATCTGCTGGCCGGATGACCATGGCCGGCCCGAGGACCTGAGCGAGATCGACGCGATCCGGCTCGATGCCGTGCTCGCGGCGGACTTCGCCGAGTATCGGCGCCGGCGGCTGCCGCGCTGGTCGAACCCGGTGTCGGACGAGGAATGGGCGGCGAGCGTGCCGGAGGAAGTCCGGGAGTACGTCGCGCCCTGGCCGCACGACCCGGGGCCGCCCTTCGAGAGCTGGCCCGGGCTCGCGGCGGGTGGGGTGGACACGGGTGCCGGGGTCGATCCGGAGGAGGCGGCCCGGCGGACCGTAGCGGATGTCCTCGGCACTGAACCCTTCGTGCACACCTGCTCCCTCGCCCTTGTGCCCGCCCGCCGTAGTGCCGATGTGCCGGCAATCCTGGGGTGGGCGGCCGAGGCGCCGCTTCCCCTGATGTGCGCGCTGTTGCGGAGTTGGGAGGAGCGGTTCGGGGCGCGGGTCGTGTCGGGGTTCGGGGGTGCGCTGACCGTGTCGGTCGCCCGGCCGCCCCTCGATGTCCCGCACGCTGAGCAACTCGCCCTGGAACATGTGCTGTCCACCGCCGACAACATCGTGGACGATCCGCCGACACCGTTCCCCGAGTACGCGAACGGGCTGGTGGGGCGGCATCGGTGGCGCTTCTGGTGGGACTAGGTCGCTGCTCGGTCGGCCGCGCGGGCTGTCGGGAACCATGGACGTGCGGCCCTCCCCGGTACTACCGTCAGAACCGCAATACCTCTGACTGAGTCAACTACCCTGAGCGAGCACCGGGGATCGATCATGACCGTCCAGGACATTCGCGCCTTCAACCGCTTCTACACGAACGTCATCGGCGCCCTCGACTACAGCCGCCACCTCTACGCCCCCTTCACCCTCACCGAGTCCCGCGTCCTGTACGAACTCGCGCACTCACCTCGTACGGACGCCGCCGATCTCCGTGCCGAACTCTCCCTCGACGCCGGGTACTTGAGCCGGATCCTGAACCGGTTCGAGCAGGACGGGCTGGTCGAGCGGGCGCCCTCGGAGCGGGATCCGCGGCGGCGGCAGGTCACGCTCACCGTGCGGGGGCGGGAGACCGCCGCGCTGTTGGCGGAGCGGGCGGACGAATCGGTGGGAGTGCTGCTCTCGACCGTGCCGGAGGCCGACCGGCCGCGGCTCGCCGAGGCGCTGCGCACCGTACGGACCATTCTGTCGGCGTCGGACAAGCGGCGACCGCGGCCGGAGGACGTAGTGCTGCGGGAGCCGGGCCCCGGTGATCTGGGCTGGATCGTGCAGCGGAACGCGGCGCTGTACGCCGCCGAGTACGACTTCAACGCCGACTACGAAGGGCTCGTCGCGCGGATCGTCGCCGATTTCGCCGAGGATCACGATCCGCATCTGGAGCGGGTGTGGATCGCCGAGCTCGACGGGCGGGCGGTGGGGTGTGTGATGTGCGTGCGGGACGACGCACCCGGTACCGCCCGGCTGCGGCTGCTGCTCGTCGAGCCCGACGCGCGCGGGCTGCGGATCGGGGATCAACTCGTCGCGGCTGTCGTCGAGTTCGCGCGCGGAGTCGGATATCGCGACCTCGTGCTGTGGACGAACGACGTCCTCGGGGCCGCCCGCCGGATCTACCAGCGGCACGGGTTCGTGCTCACCGCGGAGAAACCGCACCGCTCCTTCGGGCAGGACCTCGTCGGCCAGGACTGGCGGCTCGACCTGCACGAGCCACAGTGAGCGGTGACGAGTAGGGTCCGTGACATGAAGCTCGCCTTCTCCACCCTCGGTGTCCCGGGCCTCCCCGTGGCCGACGTGCTGGACCTCGCCGTCACGCACGGCTACCACGGCGTCGAGTTGCGCGCGCATCCCGAGGAGCCCGTGCACCCCGGTATCGACGCCGGCCAACGGGCCGACGTGGTCGCCGAGTTCAAGGCGGCCGGGGTCGAAGTCCTGGGCCTCGCGGGGTATGCGCGGGTGGCGGCGCCGGGTGACGACGACGCCGTACTCGCGGAGATCCGTGAACTGCTGGAGCTGGCACGGGACTTGGGCGCGCCCTTCATCCGTGTCTTTCCCGGTGGTGGTACCGAGCGGCCCGTCGGGGAGGCCGATGCCACGGCCGCTCGGCGGCTCGGTACGGCGGCGGAGTGGGGTGCCGATCTCGGCGTACGGGTGCTGCTGGAGACCCACGACTCGCACCGCACCGGCGCGGACGCGCTCCGCGTGCTCGGTCCGGTCGGGCACCGCCACGCCGGGGCGCTGTGGGACGTCATGCACACCTGGCTGGGCGGCGAGCAGCCGTCGGAGACGCTCGCCGCGCTGGGCCCGTATCTCGGATACGTGCAGGTCAAGGACATCGCGTCGGCCGACGACACCACCCCGCTGCCCCTCGGCGCCGGCGTCCTCCCGCTCGCCGAGTGCGTCGAGGTCCTCGCCCGGCACGAGTGGGACGGCTGGCTGTGCTGGGAGTACGAGAAGCGGTGGTACGAGGGCGCCGCGCCGCTCCCCGGGCTGCTGGCCGCCGGCCACGACCACCTGGCGCGGCTGCTCAACGACTCCGCGTAAACAACTGGCGGCCCCGGCGGGCCGCGGCTTAGGGTCCCCCGGTGCCTCCTCAACCCGCCCCGCGCCCCGTCATGCCCTCATGAGCCTCACCCGTACGTTGATCGACATCCGGCCGTTGCGGGCGTCCCCGGTGTTCCGGCGGCTGCTGATCGGGCGGACGGTGTCCACGCTCGGCAGCTTCATGACCATGGTCACCGTCATGTACCAGGTCTGGGACATGACGCGCAGCACGGTGTGGACCGGTGCGGTCGGCGTGGCGCAGGCCCTGCCGATGATCGGCTTCGGGTTGTTCGCGGGCGCCTGGGCGGACCGGGCCGACCGGCGCCGCGTCTATCTCACGGGCACCGCCGGGTCCGCCGCCTGCTCCCTCCTGCTGGCCGTGCAGGGCTTCACCGGGCACGTACCGGTGGCCGTGGTGCTGGCACTGGTGGCGGCGCAGTCCGCGTTCGCCGCGATCGGCGCACCCGCGTCGGGCGTGTTCGTGCCGCGGCTGCTGCCCAAGGACCAGGTGGCCGCCGGTCTCGCCCTGAACCAGGTGACCGGCCAGGCGATGATGCTGCTCGGCCCGGCCGTGGCGGGCGTGGTGCTCGGCTGGTGGGGCACCGGCGTCTGCTACCTGCTGGACACCCTCAGCTTCGGCGCGTCGTTCTACGGCGCCCTCGGCCTCCCCCCGCTGCCGCCCGAGGGCGAGAAGTCACGCCCCGGGCTGCACGGCATGTTCGACGGCCTGCGTTTCCTGGCCGGGCACCGGGTGGTGCGCGGCGCGCTGATCACCGACCTGGCGGCCACGGTCCTGGCGATGCCGGTCAGCCTCTTCCCTCTGATCAACGCCGAACGCTTCGGCGGCG
>NZ_JBXVPZ010000692.1:0-3645 GCF_057961495.1 Streptomyces sp. P5F9
AAGGTCGCGGTCGAGGAGGGCCAGGAGGTCAAGGAGGGCGACCTCATCGTCGTACTCGAAGCCATGAAGATGGAACAACCCCTCAACGCGCACAAGTCCGGCACCATCAAGGGCCTCGGCGCGGAAGTCGGCGCGTCCATCACCTCCGGCGCCGCGATCTGCGAGATCAAGGACTGACATTCCGCCCCGTCTGTTGCCGAGAAGACCGACAGAAACCGGAGATGGAACGCTTCATGACCACACGTCTGTTCACCTCTGAGTCCGTCACCGAGGGCCACCCCGACAAGATCGCCGACCAGATCAGCGACACCATCCTCGACGCACTACTGCGGGTGGATGCCTCGTCCAGGGTCGCCGTGGAGACGCTGATCACGACGGGGCACGTGCACATCGCGGGCGAGGTGACGACAAAGGCGTATGTGCCGATCGCCGCCCTCGTACGCGAGAAGATCCTTGAGATCGGCTACAACTCCTCGCAGAAGGGGTTCGACGGAGCCACCTGTGGCGTCTCCGTCTCCATCGGCGCCCAGTCGCCGGACATCGCTCAGGGCGTGGACACCGCATACGAGCAGCGTGTCGCGGGAGTCGAGGCGGGCGAGGAGCCTGATGAACTGGACCGGCAGGGTGCGGGCGACCAGGGGCTGATGTTCGGCTACGCCTGTGACGAGACACCCGAGTTGATGCCGCTGCCGATCCATCTGGCCCACCGGCTCGCGCACCGGCTGAGCGAGGTGCGCAGGAACGGGAGCGTCCCGTATCTGCGCCCCGACGGAAAGACCCAGGTCACCATCGAGTACCGGGACGACAAACCGGCCCGCCTCGACACCGTCGTGGTCTCTTCCCAGCACGCGGCCGACATCAGCCTGGAGGGGCTGCTTCTGCCCGACATCCGCCGGTTCGTGGTGGACCATGTGCTCCGCGAGTCGGCCGAGGAGGGCATCAAGCTGGAGACCGAGGGCTACCGGCTGCTGGTGAACCCGACCGGCCGCTTCGAGATCGGCGGCCCGATGGGCGACGCGGGTCTCACCGGCCGGAAGATCATCATTGACACGTACGGCGGTTCCGCCCGTCACGGCGGCGGTGCCTTCTCCGGCAAGGACCCCTCCAAGGTGGACCGTTCGGCGGCGTACGCGATGCGCTGGGTCGCCAAGAACGTGGTGGCCGCCGGGCTCGCACGCCGCTGCGAGGTGCAGGTCGCGTACGCCATCGGCAAGGCCGCGCCGGTCGGTCTGTTCGTCGAGACCTTCGGCACGGAGACGATCCCGGCCGGCCGGATCGAGTCGGCGATCGGCGCGGTCTTCGACCTACGGCCCGCCGCCATCGTCCGTGACCTGGACCTGCTGCGCCCGATCTACGCCCGGACCGCCGCCTACGGCCACTTCGGCCGCGAGCTGCCCGCCTTCACCTGGGAGCGTACGGACCCGTGTGGACGCCCTGCGGGCCGCCGCAGGTGGTGAGCGCGCGCTTCTCCCGGCCCGACAGTTCTGAGCGAAGGAGTCCTCCGCCGTGCGTATCGCCGTGACCGGATCGATCGCCACCGACCATCTCATGGCCTTCCCAGGACGGTTCGCCGACCAGCTGATCGCCGACCGGCTCGACCGGGTCTCCCTCTCCTTCCTCGCGGACAGTCTGGAGATACGCCGGGGAGGAGTGGCCGCGAACATCGCACTCGGACTCGCCCGGCTGGGTCTGGCGCCGGTGCTCGTCGGCTCGGTCGGCAAGGATTTCGGCGAGTACGGGGCGTGGCTGCGCGAGAGCGGCGTCGGCACCGACTGCGTACACGTCAGCGAGCGGCTCCACACGGCACGGTTCGTGTGCACGACCGACCTCGACCACAACCAGATCGCCACCTTCTACGCCGGGGCGATGTCCGAGGCCAAGGAGGTCTCCCTGGCTTCCGTGCGGGAGCGGGCCGGGAGCCTGGAGTTGGTCGTCGTCGGCCCCAACGACCCGGAAGCGATGCTGGGTTTCACCGACGAGTGCCGCCGGCTCGGCATCCCCTTCGCCGCCGACCCCTCCCAGCAGCTCGCTCGGCTCGACGGACCCGAGACCCGCCGGCTGGTCGAAGGCGCCCGCCTGCTGTTCACCAATGAGTACGAGGCCGCGCTCCTGCGTGAGCGGACCGGCTGGAGCGAGGAAGAGGTGCTGCGGCAGTGCGAGGTCTGGATCGTCACCCGTGGTGCCGCGGGCGCGGACATCGGCCGGGCAGGTGAGCCCTGGCTGCACGTCGACGCCGTCGCCACCGAGTCGGCGGTCGACCCCACCGGGGTGGGCGACGCCTTCCGCGCCGGGTTCCTCGCGGGCATCGCCCGGGATCTGCCGTACGAATGGGCCGGGTACCTCGGCTGTGCCTTGGCCACCACGGTGCTCGGCGTGGTCGGCCCCCAGGAGTACAAGTTCGCGGCGGCGGACCTGCTGCTGAGCATCGAGCGGGCCTACGGCCGGGACGCGGCCCGTGGTGTGGAGCCCTGCCTGACCGTGCCGTAACCGCGCACTGCCCCTGGACCGCCACCGACGAGGAGCAGCCCGACCATGAACCGTTCCGGCGCCGCCCCGGCACCGCGCTCGCCCGGCGTACGGACGATCACCCTGGACGCCGACGGCGTGACGCTGTCCGCGCTGCTCCTGGAAGCCGAGCAGCGTCCTCCGCGCGCCGTGGTGGTGGCCCTGCACGGCGGCGGCATGAACGCCGGATACTTCGACGGGCAGGCGCACCCGCACCTCTCCCTGTTGACGCTGGGCGCGAGCCTGGGCTACACCGTCCTGGCTCTGGACCGCCCCGGCTACCGGCACTCCGCCACCCGGCTGCCCGAAGGACAATCCCTCGCGGACCAGGCCGACTCCGTGCACGCCGCGCTGGACGACTTCACGTCCCGGTACGAGACCGGCGCGGGCTTGTTCCTGCTGGCGCACTCCTACGGCGGCAAGGTCGCGTTGAGCGCCGCGGCGGACCCGGCCGGCGGGAACCTGCTCGGGCTGGACATCTCCGGGTGCGGCCACACGTACGCCGTCGCACGGAACGAGCTGCCGGGCTCGCCCCGGCACGGGCACTGGATGAGGAACTGGGGTCCACTGCGCCTCTACCCGCCGAACACCTTCCGCAACAGCGCCTCCATGGTGGCGCCCATGCCCGAACGGGAGCGGGCCGAAGTGGCCCGCTGGCCCGAGTTGTTCCGCGAGGTCGCCTCCCGTGTGCTGGTGCCGGTGCGGCTGACCTTCGCCGAGCACGAGGCATGGTGGCGGCACGACGAGGTGGCTCTGGCCGGGTTGGCGGCGGGCTTCTCCCATTCTCCGCGGGTGGTCGTCGACCGGCAGCCGGACGCCGGCCACAACATGAGCCTCGGCTGGGCAGCCCGCTCGTACCATCTGCGGGCTCACGCATTCTTCGAGGAGTGCCTGGCACGGTACGAAGCGACGACCACCGTGCAGCCCGAGAGGGCGTCCTGATGCCGCCCGGGCCGTCGCCGCCGTACCCGCCTCTTTGGAGGAACTCTTCGGCATCGCGGCGCCACCGCGTCCGAACTGCCTTCAACCCACGCCCGAGCGGGCCAGGTACCGGACCGGAGAGGGCCGGCTGTGCCCCGAGGGTGACCCGACACATAAGGAGTGCGCGGTGACACCGGAGAAGACGAATCGCGAGCAACG
>NZ_JBXVPZ010000693.1:0-3635 GCF_057961495.1 Streptomyces sp. P5F9
CCTGGAACCCGACCCCGGAAACGCAAGCGCCCCCCACGCACCCGCCAGAGCCAACCTACCCTTGCTGCCTTCCGGCCCTGGGGGAGTTCAGTCAGATAGCGCCGCGTGAGGGGCTCCGCACAGGCTACAGGATCTGAGCGGGGGGAACGAGTTCGCGAGCACTCCTCAACGTCTTGTATTGTTTGCCGCGGAGGATTCGCCTAGTGGCCTAGGGCGCACGCTTGGAAAGCGTGTTGGGGGCAACCCCTCACGAGTTCGAATCTCGTATCCTCCGCCAGTGCCTCACCGGGCACGATGTCGAAGGGCCCCGCTGTTCGCAGCGGGGCCCTTCGACGGTTATCGGCCCTCGTTGTCCTGGTTTTTGTCCACAGCGGGAGTTTCCTGGGGTCCCCGGATGGCTTCGGTGATTTTCCGGCTCACGTTCTTATAGGCCGCCCCTGCTCTCCACGGCGACGTCGAAGTCAGGTGATCGCGGGTTCGTCGAGGAGGGTCGCGTCCTTTGCCGGCGTGGGGGTGACGGGGTCGCGGCGGAGAGCGGCCAGGGTGACGACCGCGGCGACGGCCAGGACCGCGCAGCCCGCGAGGCCGGTCAGGTTGAGGCCGTGGGTGAAGGCGGCGCGGGCCGTTTCGAGGAGGGGGCCGGGCAGCTGGGTCGCGCTGCCGAGGGTGTCCCGCGCGGCGCGCAGGTCCTCGGCGGAGACTCCGGCCTGGTGGACCCCGGCCATCCGGTGGTGGTAGACGGCCGTACCGATCGAGCCGAGGACGGCGAAGCCGAGCGCGCCGCCCAGCTCACTGCCAGTCTCCGAGACGGCCGAGGCGGCACCCGCCTGTTCGGCCGGCGCGGCGGCCAGGACCAGCTCGGCGGTGAGCGTGGTGGCGACCAGCATTCCCGCGGCGAGCAGTCCGGCGCCGGCCAGGATCACGAACAGCGACTGGTGCACGTGGACTTGGGTGGTCACGGCCAGTCCGGCGGCCGAGATCAGCAGTCCGGCGGCGATGATGCGGGCGGGCCGGACGCGCTTGGCCGCGATCCCGGCGACCGTCATCACCGCCATGACGGCGGGCATGACCGACAGCGACCACAGCGAGGCCACGAGGGGGCTCATCCCCCGCACGGCCTGGAGGTACTGCATCGTGTAGAAACTGAAGCCCAGCAGCGCGAAGTTGGTGACCATGTTGACGCCGACGGCGGTGCTGTACGTGCGGTGCCTGAAAAGCCGCAGGTCGATCAGCGGGTGGGCGGTGGTCCGCTGCCTGTGCAGGAAGACCGCCCCGACACCGAGCCCGGCGGCGATCGCCAGCACCGGCACGAGGGCGTAGCCGTCCACCGCGAGTTCCTTGATGCCGTAGACGGCCGGGAGCACCGCGCCGAGCGACAGGAACGAGCCGAGTACGTCGAAGCGGCCGGCGGAGGGGTTGCGGAACTCCGGGAGGAGGCGCGGTCCGAGAGCCAGCAGCACGACCATCGCGGGTACGTTGATCAGGAAGGCCGAGCCCCACCAGAAGTGGTCCAGCAGCAGGCCGCCGACGATCGGGCCGACGGTGACGCCGCCGGTCATGGCACCGGTCCAGACCGCGATCGCGGTCTTGCGCTGGGCGGGGTCGTGGAACATGTTCCGGATCAGCGCCAGAGTCGACGGCATGAGCGTGGCCCCGGCGAGGCCGAGTATCCCGCGGGTGCAGATCAGCATCACGGCGCCGGAGGAGTAGGCGGCGGCGACGGAGGCGGCGGTGAAGGCCGCCGCACCGGTCAGCAGCAGTCTGCGGCGGCCGATCCGGTCGCCCAGGGCGCCCATCGTGATCAGTGTGCCGGCGAGGACGAAGCCGTACATGTCCATGATCCACAGGAGTTGGGTGCCGGACGGCCTCAAGTCGGCGCTGATGAACGGGATTCCGAACAGCAGCACGCTCACGTCCATCGAGACCAGCAGGCAGGGCAGGACGAGTACGGCGAGGCCGAGCCATTCCCTTCTGCCTGCCACAGGGGGCGTACGCAGGTGTGGGCCGTCCATGACGTGCTCCTTCGGATCGCCGTCGGTGGGTGGGGCGTTCCTGACCAGGATCGGGACAGCCCGAGCGCGGAACAACGACGATCTGGGCAACGCATCGGTTAGCGCTATATTCACGGTCGGGGGTGGGGGCGGTGGAACTCAGGGACATCGAGATCTTCTTGACACTGGCCGAGGAACTGCACTTCGGGCGCACCGCCGAGCGCCTCCGCGTCACCCCGGCCCGGGTCAGCCAGTCGATAAAGAAGCAGGAACGGCACATCGGAGCGCCATTATTCGACCGCACCAGCCGCGCGGTCCGCCTCACTCCGCTGGGCGAGCAGCTCCACCGTGAACTGGGCGTCGGCTACCGGCAGGTCAGGGAGGCCGTCGAGGCCGCGGTCGCCGTGGTGCACGGCATGACGGGGACGTTGACGCTGGGCACGATGGGGGCGATGTCGCTGGCCGTCGGCGATCTCCTCGACCACTTCCGAACCCGGTACCCCGGTGCCTGCCTGCTGCTCCGGGAGATCCACCCGACGGACCCCTTCACCCCGCTGCGCACCGGGGAGGTGGACGTCGGAATGCTGTGGCTGCCGGTGCGCGAGCCCGACCTGTCGTTCGGTCCCATCGTGCACACATCACCGATGGTGCTGATAACTTCCGCCGAACACCCCTACGCCGAGCGCGAGTCGATCTGTCTGGAAGACCTCGCCGAGTGCACGTTCGCAGGTCCCAGAGGGCCGATGCCCGCCTACGTGGAAGAGGCGGTCAACCCGTTCCGGACGCCCAGCGGCCGCCCGATCCGCCGCGGGCCCAAGGTCGCCTCCTTCCAGGAGGTACTGACCGCCGTCTCCTCAGGAGACGCTGTCGTGCCGGTCCAGGTCGAGGCCGCACGTTTCTTCCCCTGGCCCTCCCTGGCCTACGTGCCGATCCGTGACTTCCCTCCTTCCCAGTGGGTGTTCGTCTGGCGCACCGCCACAGAGACCCCGCTGATCAGCGCCTTCGTCCAGGCCGCCGCGGACTACGCCGACGGCTGCTCCTGACTGACGGCTGTGCGCGGATCTCACCGACGCATCTCGCTGACGCGTCTCGCTGGCGCGTCTCGCTGGCGCTCTCGCTGATGTGCAGGGTGTTCATGACGGCGGCGTTCGAGCGGCCTTCGGACTCCTACAGCGGCTGTCCGCCGCCGAGTTGGGCGTCGGACAGCCGTTTCACGTCGGCGAACCGGTCGTCCTGACGAGTTCCGCCCGCCAGGTCGCTCAAGGCGTACGCCGTGTACGCGAACCCTTCCTTCGTGTGGAACCGCGCTCCCCCATTGCCGAGGGTCACCGCGCTGACACGCGACCAAGGCAGGCGTTGGATGCCCCAGGGGTTCACCATGACGATCAAGTCCGCGGTGAGTTCCAGACGTACGCGCAGCAGCACCCACCAGGTGGACAGCGCCCCGCACGCCGGGCCGACGACCAGCAAGTAGCCCCCGGGGCAGGGTCGTCGCCCTGTCTTCGGCCAGGCAGCCGTTCCGCGGAGCTGGACATCTCGTACCGTCGGATCAACCCCGTTCGCGGCTGGGCTACTTGGGCGGGGCGAACGGGTTCTGTTCCGGGGTCGGTGGGGTGTTCCACCAGGCCGGTGGGGGTGGGATCG
>NZ_JBXVPZ010000694.1:0-3630 GCF_057961495.1 Streptomyces sp. P5F9
GGGCGGCGCAGGTCGGCGAGGTAGCCGCCGAGGGTCGCGTCGGGCAGGACCAGCAGCCCGGCGCCGTTGCCGCGGGCGTCGTCGATGAGTTTGGCGACGCGGGCCAGGTCGAACTCCAGGTCGCGGCCGAAGTGGGCGGCCGCGGCCGCGATCCGGATGGTGCTCATGCGGTGACTGCTCCCGGGGCTGGTCCGTAGGTCTCGGGCCGCCGGTCGCGCAGGTGTCCCATCGACCGGCGGGCGGTCTCCAGGGCCTGTGCGACGTCGAGTTCGGCGACGGCGATGCCGGCCGTCACGCCCGTGGCGGCGAGGATCTCGCCACCCGGGTCGACGACCTTGGCACTGCCCACGAAGCGTAGCGACCCGAACGTACCCGCCTGGTTCGCGGACAGCCACACGATCTGGTTCTCCAGCGCGCGGGCCCGGTCGAACAGGTCGAAACGCCGCTTCCAGCGGTCCTGTTCGAGATCGGCGCTCGCCTTCGTGCGAGCACCCGGCCAGGCCGACACGCACACCCCGATCTCGGCACCGTCCAGCGCCAGGGCCCGCGCCGACTCCGGGAACGCCTTGTCGTAGCAGATCATCATCCCGAGCCGACCGACCGGTGTGTCGAAGGCGTGGAAACGGTCCCCCGAGGCGTAACTCGCGTCCTCGCTGAGCGGCTGATGGACCTTGCGGTGATTGCCGAGGATGCCATCGCCGGTGACGCAGACGACGCTGTTGTAGCGGGCGTTCCCAGCTGCCTCGCAGTATCCCGCGACGACCGTCAACTCCCCGGCCAGGGCGGCCAGTCGGCGGATCTCCGGGCCGTCGAGGGCGAGGGCGGGCGGCCCCTCGTCCAACGCGCTGTCGTCGTCCAGGCTGAGCAGATAGCCGCCCAGGCACGCCTCCGGCAGCGCGAGAAGTCGTACGCCCTGCTCCCCGGCCTCCTTGATCAGGCGTTCGGCGATCGCGAAGTCCTCCTCCAGGTCGCGGCCGAACTCGGCGGCCACGGCCGCCATCCGCAGCGTGCTCATGCCGTCCCCATTCCGGTCACCGAGGAGGCGACCGCCACGGTGATCTCTCCGTCGGGCCAGCGCAGCCCGACTCCTTGCCCAGCGGTCAACTCCCCGCATACGGCGCCTGTTGCGGGCCCGGCGGGCAGTGGCGGCGCGTGCGGCTCGTCGGCGGTGAGCACCGCGAAGCCCGGGAAGCAGGTCAGCCAGTCACCCATCGAGGCGTTCGTGGGACGCGGCACGTCGGCCACGTCGAGCACCGCCCCGCAGCCGCTCGCCTCGGCGAGCATCCCCAGCGTGCCGGCGATCCCGGCCATCGACACGTCCTTCGCGGCGGCCGGTCGCGCGGCGCCCACCGCCCTTGTCAGCGTGAGGAGTTCGTCGGCTCGACGCCGGGTGGTCGAGTCCCACTGGCGGCCCCGGTATCCCGCGCGCCAGCCGCCGCCGAGGTCGGCCGTGAGCCGTAGGGCGTGTCCTGGGCGCCCGCCGCCACCGGGCACAGGCCGGTCGGTGCGGCCGAGCGCGGTCACCGACAGGGCGGCGGGAACGCCGAGTTGGATGTGACCGCCGAGCACCGGGACGCCGTAGGCCTGCGCCGCCCGGGCCAGTCCGGCGAGGACCAGCGCGGCGTGCGCCGCATCGCGTGCGCCCAGCGCGTCCAGCAGTCCGACCGGCGAAGCACCCATCGCGGCAAGGTCGTTGACGTTCACCAGGACCGCGCACCAGCCCGCCCACTCCGGATCCCGCTCGACCATCGACGGCACGATCGCGTCGCACGCGGCGATCACGTCGGTACCGGGGACGGGCGCGCCGTCGTCACCGACGAAACCGGGCGGTGCGGGGAGTTCGGCGAGCAGGGGGCCCAACGCGGCTTTCGTGGCCGCGACTTGGGCCGCGATCCGCGTGATGGGCCAGCGCATCAGGACGTGTGGTGTACCGGCGACCTCCGTGGCCCGTACCGACTGCCAGCCGAGCCGTCGGAAGAGCCCCTCGTTGCGGGCCTGTACGGTCGCGTCGAACCGCAGCACACCCTCCGCCTCGGCGCGTGCGCAGGCCGCCCGGACCAGTGCCGCCCCGATTCCGTGCGGGCCGCGCGCCTGCGGGGCGACGACCAGTCGACCGCCCTGCCACCAGCCGAGGTCCGGGCCGCCGTCGACAGGCCCCAGCCGCACCCCGCCGATCACACTGCCGTCCGCGGCCCGGGCGATCAGCACGACGGTACGGGAGTCGGTGTCACGGTCGTCGAGGTCGTCGCCGGTGAAGAGCCCCTGTTCGTGGACGAAGGTCTCCGTGCGCAGCCGTCGGTAGGCGGCCGACTCGGCGTTGTCGGCGGCCTGTTCGATGTGGAACGCGGGGCGGCGGGCGAGGGTGCTCCGGTCGCCGAGCAGCGCCAGGATGTCGACCGGCCCGTCCGTCACGAGGGGTGCCGCGGAGCCGTCCAGGTACATCGACATCACCCGCCCGCCGACTGCAGGACACCGCACGCGCCGCAGGCCGCGCAGCCAGCCTTCTGGCCGGCGCCCGTCATCCCGGCGGCGCGAAGTCTCGCCGCGACGCGCTCGGTGACGTACGTCAGGAGTTCGGCGCTCGGTGCCGGGATGCCGTCGCGGGCGGCGAGCGTGCCGGCCATCGGGCGGAACGGGACGACGAACGGGTACACGCCCCGGTCGATCAACTCGCCCGCACCCGCGACGAGTTCGTCCGGATCCTCACCGAGCCCGACGAGCAGATAGGTGGAGACACGGTTCGGCCCGAAGACCCGCACCGCCTCGCCCCACGCGGCCTCGTACTCGGTCATCGGGACCGTCGACTTGCCCGGCATCCAGCGCCGGCGCACCTCCTCGTCGAGGGACTCGACATGGATGCCGATCGTGGTGGCGCCGGCGTCGTGCAGTTCACGGATCCAGCCGAGGTCGCCGGGCGGTTCGCACTGCACCTGGATGGGGAGGCCCGGGACCGCTTCGAGGACGGCGCGCACGGAGCGGACGAGATTGCGCGCGCCCCGGTCGGGGCCGGTCGTCGTGCCCGTCGTCATGACCATCTGCCTGACGCCGTCCAACCGCACCGCCGCTTCGGCGACTTCGGCGAGCTGCGCCGGGGTCTTGGCGGCGACCGCGGCGCCCGAACGCAGGGACTCCTCGATGGTGCAGAAGCGGCAGCGGTCGGACTCGGCGTAGCGGATGCAGGTCTGCACGACGGTGGTGGCGAGGACGTCGGCGCCGTGGAGGCGGGCGATGTGCTCGTAGGGGGTGCCGTCGGCGGTGGTGAGGTCGTAGAACTTCGGGCGGCTCACGGCGGTCAGGGCGAGACCGGTGTCCTGGTCGCCCAGCCAGACGCTGCCGTCGCGTACGCGGTAGGGGCTGGCCGGGTTGGTGGGCAGTGCGGCGTTGGCACCGTCGATGAGGACGTGGCCGTCGCCGCTCGGACCCGCGCCGTCGGGCCGCCGTACGGGGGCGTCCAACGCGACGCCGTGCAGGGCGAGTTCGGCACGGGTCATGATGCGCACATCCACCGCCGTACTCGTCGATTCGGTGCCAACGCTCACAGCGGCCCCCTTAGAGCTGGTAGGTGGAGTTGATGATGGCGCCCTTGCGCGCGTAGTGGATCAGCGCGTCCTGGACGTCCAGCGGGTGGGT
>NZ_JBXVPZ010000695.1:0-3624 GCF_057961495.1 Streptomyces sp. P5F9
GCCGTACGCCACACCGCACGGCACTTCCCGTGTGGCGTACGGCAGTCGCAGCACCCCGTCCTCGGTCCACAGCCCGGCACCCGCCAACCACCCCTCGGGCGCCGGGAGTTGGAGCAACTGCCGCTCGGCGGGCCGCCATACGGCGAACCAGGTGCCGGCCGGTCCGTCGACGCGCAGCGCGACCCCGCAGTTCTCCGGCATCAGCACCTGCCCCGGCTGGATCGCGAACGGCGTCACCGTGCAGTCCGGCAGCCGCAGGCACTCCGGGAACCGCACCGGAAGCGTGGAGCCGATCACCCCCCAGCCCAGCCGCTCCTCCCGCCCCGGCGACGGCGCGTCCGAGCTGATGAGGAGCAGCCCGCTGTCGGGATCGGCCGCGAGCAGCCGGTCGTCGCTGTCCGCGGCGATCTGCAGCAGCGGCGACACCTCCCCGTCCCGCTCCAGGTCGACCACGATCGCCTTGGTCCGCCCGCCGACCTCCCGGTCCAGGGCCAGCATCCGCCCGGCCCGGTCCAGCCAGACCCCGCCCGAACACCGTCCCGGGACCATCGCGAGATGCTCCGGCCCGAAGGCCCCGCCCGCCACCAGCCACACGGCGGTCGAGCGCCGGCCCACGGCGAGGGCGTACGCCTTCTCGCCCCCCGGCGCGGGCGGCAGCAGCCGTAGCCGGGTGTCGGGGTCAGGGCACTCGATCGCGCCGAGCAGCAGCTCACCGGTGCCCGGGCCGGTCGGGTACAACAGCGAGAACGCGTGCCGCCCGTCGACCAGCCGCCGGATGAGCACCCGCCCGTCGCCCATCGGCTGGACCTCGGTGCCGGGTTCCTCCGGCTGGTTGCCGGGCAGCGGCACGGCGTACGGCTCGGGGCCGTCCAGCGTCCACCGCTCAGGGAACAGACAGTCGCCGGCCGGCGCGAGGCGGGCGGCGTACGCCCCGTCCGCGGTGATCGCACACGCGGTGCCACCGTTCCGCGGGTCCCCGCACTCGTCTCCGCAGTCGTCCCCGTCCTCGTCCGCCGCCGTGGGCTCGATCGCACAGGCCGTCATGGTTCGGTCACCTCCGGCCACGAAACTAGTTTTCGCACGTACGGACGTGGGACCGATGAGCAGCCGCTTCACCAATAAGGGTGGCCAAGTAACGATTCGCCTGAGGAAACCGGGGCGGGTGTGCTGAACGGGGCCGTAGGCCCGCATACGGCGGCTTCAGCGGTTCAGCCGCACAGTGCGGCCAGGTAGCCTTTCCCCGTGCCCCGTCAGTCCGTACCCCGCCTGTCCGAAGTCATCGCCGCGCTGGAGAACCTGTGGCCCGCCGAGCGGGCCGAGTCCTGGGACGCGGTCGGCACCGTCGTGGGCGACCCGGACCAGGACGTCACCCGCGTGCTGTTCGCCGTCGACCCGGTCCAGGAGATCGTCGACGAGGCCGTGAAGCTGGGCGCCGGCCTGCTGGTCACCCACCACCCCCTCTACCTGCGCGGTACGACCACGGTCGCGGCGTCCACCTTCAAGGGCCGCGTGGTGCACACCCTGATCAAGCACGACATCGCGCTGCACGTCGCCCACACCAACGCCGACCGCGCCGACCCGGGAGTCTCCGACGCCCTCGCGGGCGCGCTGGACCTCAGGGTCGTAGGACCGCTCGTACCGGACCCGACCGATCCGGAGGGCCGCCGGGGCCTGGGCCGGATCTGCGAGCTGGACCACCCCCTGACCGTCCGCGACCTCGCGGCCCGAGCCGCCGAGCGCCTGCCCGCCACCGCGCAGGGCATCCGCGTCGCGGGCGACCCCGACGCCCTGGTCCACCGGATCGCGGTCAGCGGCGGCTCCGGCGACAGCCTCTTCGACGACGTACGAGCAGCAGGCGTGGACGCCTTTCTCACCGCGGACCTCCGCCACCACCCGGTATCAGAGGCCCGCGCCCAGAACTCTCAGAACTCACAGAACCCTCTCGCGCTGCTCGACGCGGCGCACTGGGCCACCGAGTGGCCCTGGTGCGAGCTGGCCGCCGCCCAGCTCGACGAGATCTCCGACCGCGAGGGATGGGACCTCAGGGTCCACGTCTCCAAGACGGTCACCGACCCCTGGACCGCCCACGCGGCGTCCACCACCACACCTGACAAACCTGGAGCCCCCAACTGAACGCCGCGCCCGCCGACCAGATCCGACTTCTCGACGTCCAGGCCCTCGACGTACGCCTCTCGCAGCTCGCGCACAAGCGCAACTCCCTGCCCGAGCACGCCGAGATCGACTCGCTGACCAAGGACCTCACCCAGCTGCGCGACCTGCTCGTGGCCGCGCAGACCGAGGAGAGCGACTGCGCCCGCGAGCAGACCAAGGCCGAGCAGGACGTGGACCAGGTGCGCCAGCGCGCCACCCGCGACCAGCAGCGCCTCGACTCGGGTGCCGTCACCTCGCCCAAGGACCTGGAGAACCTCCAGCGCGAGATCGTCTCCCTCGCCAAGCGCCAGGGCGACCTGGAGGACATCGTCCTCGAAGTCATGGAGCGCCGTGAGTCCGCGCAGGAGCGCACCGCCGAACTGACCGAGCGCGTCGGTTCCGTACAGGGCAGGATCGACGACGCGACCGCCCGCCGCGACGCCGCCTACGAGACCCTCGACGCCGAGGAGGCCACGGCCGAGAAGGAGCGCGAGGTCGTCTCGGCCACCATCCCCGCGGACCTCCTCAAGCTCTACGACAAGCTCCGCCAGCAGCAGGGCGGCATCGGCGCGGCCAAGCTGTACCAGCGCACCTGCCAAGGCTGCCGCCAGGAGCTCGCCATCACCGACTTCAACGAGGTCCGCGCGGCGGCCCCCGACACGGTCGTCCGCTGCGAGAACTGCCGCCGCATCCTGGTCCGCACGTCCGAGTCCGGCCTGTAAGGAGCCTGCGCCGTGCGGGAGTTCATCGTCGAGGCCGACGGCGGTTCCCGGGGCAACCCGGGCCCCGCGGGCTACGGTTCCGTCGTCATCGACGCGACGACGGGAGAGACGCTGGCGGAGGCGGCCGAGTACATCGGCATCGCCACGAACAACGTCGCCGAGTACCGGGGCCTGCTCGCCGGCCTCCGCACGGCCCACGCCCTGGACCCCGCCGCCCGGATCCACGTCCGCATGGACTCCAAGCTGGTCGTCGAGCAGATGTCGGGCCGCTGGAAGATCAAACACCCCGACATGAAGCCGCTGGCGGCAGAGGCGGCCACCGTCTTCCCGGCCGAGCAGGTGACGTACGAGTGGATCCCGAGGGCCCAGAACAAACACGCGGACCGCTTGGCCAACGAGGCGATGGACGCGGGGAAGCGCGGCGAGCAGTGGTCGGCGTCGGACTCAACGGCAGAACTTCGCAGCACAGGCTCGGCTGAGGCTTTTCGGGGGCGCGGGACACACGCCGAGCCTTCCAGCGCAGGCCCAGGTGATGCCCTTAAGGGGTCCGGGACACATGCGGTGCCTTCCAACGCAGGCTCAGGCGAGGCTTTTAAGGGGCGCGGGGAACTGCGCGACCAGCCCCCACTCACCCGCACTCTGAAGTCAACCGACAAAGCCACCGCCGACACCCGCGCAGCCCGCAACGTGGCGACCCCCAGTGCCGGTTGGGCCCCCGCAGACATGGGCGCCCCCGCAACCTTCGTCCTCC
>NZ_JBXVPZ010000696.1:0-3620 GCF_057961495.1 Streptomyces sp. P5F9
CCCCCCGCACCTCCCGGCACACCTCCAACAGCCGCTCGTCCTCCAGAACGTCCTGACTCCCGTGCCCGCCCGACCGCACCAAATGCCGTCGTGGAGCGGCGAGTTCAGCCTCAACCAGGTCATGCAGAGGCGCCCCGGCCGCCCCCATGCCGACCAGACACGCGGCAATAGCGCCCCGCACCTCCGGATGCTCCACCCAGGCCGAACGCAGTACCGGAAGCACTCTCTCCAACTCCCCGGTGACCCGCCACAGCGCGCACGCCCCCGCCGTCCGCTCCCGCGCGCAGTCCGCCCCGATCATCCGCGCCAGCCCGGGCGCCGCGGCCGGCGCGACCGATCCCAGCCGAGCCAGTACCTCCGCGGCAGCCCGGCGCCGATGCGTGTCCGGTCCCGCCAACTCCCTTATCAGCACCTGCAGTACGGTGGAGGCATCTCCCTCCACCGACCACAGAGCACCCGCGGCGACACCCGCGCACTCGGACTCCAACAACCCGCGCAGCACGGGTACGGCCCCCACCGCATCACCCCCGAACACATCGAGCGCCCGCACCGCCGCTTCCACGATCCGGGGCCTCAGCCGCACCCCGTCCGCCAGGCCACGCAACAGCCGCACCACCTCCGGCACAGCCTCCCGATCGGCGAGCGCGGTCAGCGCCGACAGCAGGGGTACGGCACGGTCGTAGGTCTCGGGGGAGTCCAGAGGCACCTGACCGAGCCGGTGTCGCAGTGCCGGGGCGAGTGGTGCGGTGGAGCGGCCGAGGTGGACGATCACGCGTCCCAGATCGGCGGGTACGGCCGGCTGCGCGAGGACCTGGGCCAGTACCGGTGTCGCCCGTGGATCGCCGCTGCGGGCAAGGGACTTGAGCGGACCGCCCAGGGTCGGCGCCCGGCGCTCCCAGCGGTGCACCCACAGATCGGGGCGGGACGTCACGAGCGCGTGGAGATGGTCGGCGGCAGGCGCGGCCAGGTGGAAGAGATCGCCCAGGACCGACACCGCGGCATCGCGCAACCGGTCCGACACCGCCACGCCGAGCAACGGAGGTTCCCCTGAGCCCAGTTGCTCACCGATCAGCTCGACGGGCACCGTGTAGTCGGCCCGCCACTCACGGAACAGCCCCGCCGACATCCACACCCCGTTGCACCGGTCGGCCGGGTCAGGGCTGGCCAACTGCCCTTCCAGCAGGGCGATCCGGTCGCCCACCCGCCCGCCGAGCGCGGTGTGCAGCGTACGCAGCAGCAGCGCGCCCTCCTCGTCCGAGGGCCGCAGCCGCCGTAACCGTCCGGCGAGCGTGTCCGGGTCCGCGTGGTCGCCCTCGGCCGGTGTCGAGCGGCCCGACCGGCGCTGCTCCGACCGCTCCCCGAGCAGTTCGACGACGGTCGGGACGAGGTCGGCGGGGAGCAGATCGGGTGCGCAGCCCGCGAGTTGGCCGAGCGCGGCGAGCCGTAGACCGGGGTCGTACGGCGGAGTGCCGAGCATCAGCAGGATGTCCAGCGCCTCGGGGGCGTGGGCCGGGTGCCGGCGTACGAACAGGCCGACGCTCTCGGTGAGCGCGAGGAGGACCCGGTCGTCGCGCTCGACCGCGATCCGCCGGCGCAACAGGCCCAGCACACGCGCGGGTTGGTCGAGGAACCGGACGAGCGCTTCGGCCGCCGCGCGGCGCACGCCGGAGTCCCGGTCCCCGATGAGGGCGACGAAGACCTCGGCGCCCGCACGGACGGCGGCACCGGCCGGCCCGCGCCCGTCACCCGCTTCCCCCTCCTCCTCCGGTGCGTGTCCCTGGCCGATGCTGACCAGAAGCTCCACCAACCCGCCCCGGTCCGCGACCTCTTCGCAAGCGGCGAGCGCGAGCAGAAACGGAACGCAGGCGAGCGTCGAGTCGTACACGATCCCCTGGTGGTGCACCGCGCCGTACATCCCGTCGAGCGCGCCCGCCCGCTCGACGGGGTCCGTGGAGGCCAGTCCCCGGAGCAGTCCGGGCACGTCCTCCGCACTGCCGTACGCATGGCGCAGTGAGGCCCAGCCGACCTCGTCGATCCCCGTGAACACGTTGTCCTCCCCAGGCGCAGTGCCAACTGATCGCGAGTCTGCACCACGCCACTGACAACGAAGCGGAATCGGGAGGTGACCGAGGGTCAGTCCCCTTCGGGCAGGGCGCGGGCGAGGATCGTGTCGAGATCGGCGGAGTCGGGGAGGGTGCCGAAGGCGTGCCCCCAGTCGCCGCCGAGCCGGGTCGCGCAGAAGGCGTCGGCGACCGCGGACGGGGCGTGTCGTACCAGGAGGGAGGCCTGGAGGGTCAACGCCATCTGCTCGACGAGACGCCGGGCTCCCGTCTCGGTGGCCTCGCTCAACCCGTTCTTCAGCCGACTCACAGCCGCGTCCACGCGGGTGTCCGCGCCCTGTGCCAGGGCGAGTTCGGCGAACAGCGCCTCCGCTGTACCGGGGTCGCGGGTCAACGCCCGTAGTACGTCAAGGGCGTTGACGTTCCCCGAGCCCTCCCAGATCGAGAGGAGAGGCGCCTCGCGGTAGTGGCGGGGCATGCCCGAGTCCTCGACGTAGCCGTTGCCGCCGAGGCACTCCAGGGCCTCCGCCGTGAAGGCCGGGCCGCGCTTGGTGACCCAGTACTTGCCGACGGCGGTGGCGATCCGGCGGAACGCCGACTCGGCGCCGTCCCCGCGCACCGCGCGGTCCGCCGCGCCCGCCAGCCGCAGCGTGAGCGTCGTGGCGGCCTCCGACTCCAGCGCCAGGTCGGCCAACACGTTGCGCATCAGCGGCTGTTCGAGCAGCCGCGCTCCGAACGCGGACCGGTACCGCACATGGTGGCCCGCCTCGACGAGCGTCTTGCGCATGAGAGTTGCCGACATCATCACGCAGTCCAGACGGGTGCAGTTGACCATCTCGATGATGGTCTTGACGCCGCGCCCCTCGGGGCCGACCAGCCAGGCGACGGTCCCGTCGAACTCGGGCTCCGAGGACGCGTTGGAACGGTTGCCCAGCTTGTCCTTCAGCCGCTGGATACGGAACGTGTTGCGGCTGCCGTCGGGCAGCACACGCGGCACCAGGAAGCATGACAGCCCGTCAGGCGCCTGTGCCAGCACGAGGAACACGTCGCACATCGGCGCCGACGTGAACCACTTGTGCCCGCGCAGGGTGTAGACGCCGGGTTCGGTGGTGGGGGTGGCTGTCGTGGTGTTGGTACGGACGTCGGAGCCGCCCTGCTTCTCGGTCATTCCCATCCCGGCCAGCAGTCCGCGCTTCTCGGTCGGGACGCGCAGGACCGGGTCGTACACCCGGCTGGTCAGCAACGGCTCGTAGACCGCGGCGAGTTCGGGCGTGGCGCGCAGGGCGGGGACGGCGGCGTACGTCATCGACGTCGGGCAGCCGTGCCCGGCATCGGTGTGTCCCCACACCAACCCCCGTGCGGTACGGGCCACATGGGCGCCGGGGCGCTCGTCCGCCCAGGGCGCGCCGGCCAGTCCCTCGGCCACGGCGACGCCCATCAGCCGGTGCCAGCTCGGGTGGAACTCGACCTCGTCGACGCGGTTGCCGTAGCGGTCGTGCGTGCGCAGCTCCGGTTCGTGCCGGTTCGCCTGCTCCCCCCACTCCTGCGCCTCCTCGCTGC
>NZ_JBXVPZ010000697.1:0-3580 GCF_057961495.1 Streptomyces sp. P5F9
GGTGCGGCTGGGCGGGCGGGGATCCTGCGCGAGGAAGACCTTGCCGGTGGCGGTGCAGTGGGCGGGCAGCCGGCCGCCGGTGCGGGAGACGATCGGGGTGGCGCGGCGGCCGGTGATCTTCTCCAGGAAGAGGGTGTCGGTGCCGTCCGGGACGGCCAGGTGCACGTTCTCGTGGGTCGCCTCGTGCAGATCGCCCAGATAGGGCAGCGCCACCGTGCGCAACTCCCGTACGGACGGCGCCGATTGACCGAGGACGAAGAGGGCGAGCCCGATGCGGTAGCTGCCTTCGGGAGTGCGCTCGACCAGACCGAGCCGGACCAGTTCGCCGATCAGCCGGTGCGCCGTCGGCTTGGGCAGCCCGGTGCGCAGGGCCAGTTCGGCGAGGGAGAGCGCGGTCTCGGCGTCGCCGCAGGCGCGCAGCAGCGACACCCCGCGTGCGAGTACCGACTTCGGCAGCGGCCCGTCCGTCATGGACCGATGGTGGTCGCTGTCGTGCATGGGTGACAAGGTGTCGGTGACGGTGAGTCAGGAACCGCGATCGAAGCGGTACCTCGTCGAGGTCATGGCTTCACGACGGTCGAAGCGGTACGTCCACGAGCAGCGGCCGGGTCAACTCGTCGGCTCCGGCGACCAGTTCACGCAGGTGGTCGGCGCTGTCCGCCCGAACGGCGTCGACCCCGAAGAACCGCGCCGCCAGGGTGAAGTCCAGGGCCCCCAGTTCGGTTCCGGGGCACCTGCCCGTGCCACCCATCGCCTGGTAGGTGTCCTGGAGGGTGCGGTAGCTGCCGTTGCCCATCACCACGAACAGCACCGGCACTTGCTGCCGTGCCGCGCTCCACAGCCCCTGGAGTCCGAACAGCGCGCAGCCGTCCCCGAGGACCGAGACGACGGGCCGCCCGGGTTCGGCGAGCGAGCGGCCGACGGCGGCGCCGATGCCCCAGCCCAGGCCGCCGCCGACGGCGTGGGTGTAGCTGCCGGGACGGTCGAGTCGTAGCAGCCGGCGGAGCAACAGGCCCACGGTGATGGCCTCTTCGACGACCACGGCGTCCGGCGGCAGGCCGCGTGCGACGGCGTGGGCGGCGGCCCACGGTGCGAGCGGTGCCGTCGAGTAGGCGGCGTGGGCGGCGGACTCGGCACGGTCCCGTTCGGCGGTGTGCCGTTCACCGGCGCGCAGCACGCGGGCCTTGGCGGTGTGGTCGGGCACCTGCTCGCGCAGCAGCTCGGCGAGCCGGTGCAGCGAGGGCGCGAGCGCGCCGACGAGCCCGGCGTCGGCGGGGAAGTTGCGGCCGATCTCGTCGGCGTCCGAGTCGAGTTGGACGACGGTGATGCCGGGCGGCAGGGCGGGCCCGGGGCTGTAGTGGTGCGGGGTGAAGGCGTGGGCTCCGACGATGAGGACGGTGTCGTACGAGGAGAGCGTGTCCCGGATCGCGTCGTGGCGGGGCGGCAGCATCCCGGCGTAAAGGGGGTGTGTGGCAGGGAAGTTGAGGCAGTCCGCCATCGGCTGGTGATGGACGGTCGCCCCGCAGGCCTCCGCCGTGCGGACGAGCGCGGCCACCGCGTCCTCGCGGCCCACTCCGTCCCCGGCGACGATCGCGGGGCGCGCGGCACGGCCGAGCAGTACGGCGGCCCGGTCGAGCCCAGCGGCGGGCCCCTGGCGTGGCGGTGCGGTGCGGGCGGGGACCTCGACCTCGGTTTCCTCGGCGAGGAGGTCCATGGGGAGGGACAGGAACACCGGCCCGGCGGGCGGCAGTTGGGCCTGCGCGAAGGCGCGGCGCAGGGCGAGGGGCAGGTCGCGGGTGTGCTGGATGTCGTACGTCGCCTTCACGGCGGGCCGCGCGAGGCCGAGGAGGTCGCCGGAGAGCATGGGGTCCTGCTGGAGGTGGCGGCGGTCCTGCTGGCCGGCCGTGACGACGAGCGGGGTGCGTGAACGGCGGGCGTTGAGAAGGCCGATGAGGCCGTTGGCGAGTCCGGCGGCGATGTGCAGGCTGACGAACGCGGGGCGGCCGGTGCCGCGCGCGTAGCCGTCGGCCATGGAGACGACGGCGCCCTCGTGGACGCCGAGGACGTACTCGGGGGCGTTCTCGGCCTCCGACAGGGCGGCCAGGAACGGGAGTTCGGTGGTGCCGGGGTTGCCGAAGATCCGGTCCACGCCCTCGCCGCGCAGGATGTCGAGGAGGGCGAGGGCGGGACGGTATCCCATGGGGGCTCCTCGGGGGACGGGACCGGTGACCGGTTCGCCGGTCAGCGTCGGGGTCCCGTCCCCACGAGGGCAAGGGCAGCGTGTCGCTCAGCGATACGTCGATACGTCAGCGCGCGTCGGTGAACCGCTCGCCCTTCTCCGCCTTCTCCACGAGCAGCGCGGGCGGGGTGAACCGCTCGCCGTAGCGCTCGGCGAGTGCACGCGCGCGTGCCACGAACCCGGGCAGGCCGCCTTCGTAGCCGTTGATGTACTGGAGGACGCCGCCCGTCCAGCCGGGGAAGCCGATGCCGAAGATGGACCCGATGTTGGCGTCCGCGACGGACGTCAGCACGCCCTCCTCCAGGAGCTTGACGGTGTCGAGCGCCTCGGAGAACAGCATGCGTTCCTGCATGTCGCCGAAGGGGATTTCGGCGCCCTCACCGGTGAAGTGCTCGCGCAGGCCCGGCCACAGCCCGGCGCGCTTGCCGTTCTCGTCGTAGTCGTAGAAGCCCGCGCCGCCGCTGCGGCCGGTGCGGCCGAACTCGTCGACCATGCGGTCGATGACGGCCTCGGCGGGGTGAGCGAGCCAGGTGCCGCCCGCCTCCTCGACGGCCCGCTTGGACTCGTTGCGGATCTTGCGCGGGAGCGTGAGCGTCAGCTCGTCCATCAGGGAGAGGACCTTGGCCGGGTAGCCCGCCTGCGCGGCGGCCTGCTCGATGGACGCGGGCTCGATGCCCTCGCCGACCATCGCGACGCCCTCGTTGATGAACTGGCCGATCACCCGTGAGGTGAAGAAGCCGCGCGAGTCGTTGACGACGATCGGGGTCTTCTTGATCTGCCTGACCAGGTCGAAGGCGCGGGCGAGGGCCTCGTCGCCGGTGCGCTCGCCCTTGATGATCTCGACGAGGGGCATCTTGTCGACCGGCGAGAAGAAGTGCAGCCCGATGAAGTCGGCCTGGCGCTCGACTCCTTCGGCGAGGGCGGTGATGGGGAGGGTGGAGGTGTTGGAGCAGAGCAGCGCGTCGGGCTCGACGATGTGCTGGATCTCCTGGAACACCTTGTGCTTGAGCGAGGTGTCCTCGAAGACGGCCTCGATCACCGCGTCGCAGCCCGCGAGTTGCTGCGGGTCGGCGGTGGGCGTGATGCGGGCGAGCAGCGCGTCCGCCTTCTCCTGGGTCGTACGGCCGCGGGAGACGGCCTTGGCGCAGAGCTTCTCGGAGTAGGCCTTGCCCTTGGCCGCCGCCTCCGCCGTCACGTCCTTCAGGACGACGTCGATGCCGGCGCGGGCGCACGAGTAGGCGATGCCGGCGCCCATCATCCCGGCGCCGAGGACGGCGACCTTGCGGACCGGGCGGGAGGGGATGCCCTGGGGGCGGTTGGCGCCGGAGTTGACGGCCTGGA
>NZ_JBXVPZ010000698.1:0-3573 GCF_057961495.1 Streptomyces sp. P5F9
GGTGACAACTACCCTGCGTTCGCTGGGATCCTGAGGCATCGTCATGACCTCCGCATCAGCAGGTCCCGCAGTTCGCGGGTGTGGCGGCGGCTGACCTGGAGTTCCTCGCCGCCGACCAGGACGCTCACCGTGCCCGCGTCCAGGCGGAGTTCGCCGATGTGGCGCAGGGCGACGAGGTGGCGGCGGTGGATACGGACGAAGCCCCGGGCGCGCCAGCGGTCCTCCAGGGTGGACACCGGGATGCGGACGAGGTGGCTGCCCCGGTCGGTGTGCAGGCGGGCGTAGTCGCCCTGGGCCTCGACGTGGGTGATGTCGTCGACGGCCACGAAGCGGGTGACACCGCCGAGTTCGACGGCGATGTGGTCGGGGTCGGGTTCGTGCACGGGTATCCGCGGTGCGGAGCCGCCGAGTTCGGCGGCCCGGCGTACCGCTTCCGCGAGCCGTTCCTTGCGGACGGGCTTCAGCACGTAGTCAACTGCCTTGAGATCGAAGGCCTGTACGGCGAAGTCCTCGTGGGCGGTGACGAACACGACGAGCGGCGGCTGCGCGAACCCGGTCAACAGCCGTGCCATGTCGAGGCCGTCGAGTCCGGGCATCTGAATGTCGAGAAACACCACATCGATGGCTTCCGGTCCGTCCGGGCCTGATTCCAGGGCCCTGTTGATACGGCGCAGCGCCTCGGTCGCGTCGCCCGCGCCCTCCGCGCTGCCGATGCGTGGATCGGCGTTGAGGAGGTAGAGCAACTCCTCCAGCGAGGGGCGTTCGTCGTCGACGGCGAGGGCGCGCAGCATGAAGGTGGAGTGTAGGAGTAATTCGTACGGCTGGACATGTACCGGGCGTGGACGTTCACGCTGGATACAGTGCGGACATGAACAGCAGGACCACTCCGTTCGACGATCTCGACCGGAAGATCATCACCGCCTTGATGGCGAACGCCAGGACCAGTTTCGCCGAGATCGGCGCGGCGATCGGCCTGTCCGCGACGGCGGTGAAGCGGCGCGTGGACCGGCTGCGGGAGACCGGTGTGATCACCGGGTTCACGGCGACGGTGCAGCCGTCCGCGCTCGGCTGGCGCACGGAGGCGTACGTGGAGGTGTACTGCGAGGGCGCCGCGCCCCCCAGGCGGCTCGCGGAGGTGGTGCGCAACCATCCGGAGATCACCGCGGCGATGACCGTGACCGGTGGCGCGGACGCGCTGCTGCATGTGCGGGCGACGGATGTGGACCACTTCGAGGCGGTGCTGGAGCGCATCCGGCAGGAGCCGTTCATCCGGAAGACGATCAGTGTGATGGTGCTGTCCCACCTCCTCCCGGAAAGCCCGGAGGCGGGAGCGACCCATCCCGCTCCGGACGACGCATCAGACCTGCGCTGAAGCCGTCAAAGACGCAGCATTCCTGCGCGGACACGCAGCCTTCATCGCTTGTCGCGCGTATTGGTCTCTTCCTACCGTGGTGTCAACCCCAGTCGTCATCACAGGAAGCGGAGGGACCCCTCTGTGCCCGACACCCGTGTGCGGCGCCGGCGGCGCTTTCTCGTCTGCGAACCCAGACACTTCGCCGTGCAGTACGCGATCAACCCCTGGATGCATCCCGACACCCAGGTGGACGTCGATCTCGCCCAGGAGCAGTGGCGGACGCTGATCGACACCTACCGCTCACACGGCCACACCGTCGACACGGTGGCGCCGGTGGCCGGTCTCCCGGACATGGTCTTCGCCGCGAACTCGGCCGTCGTCGTCGACGGCCGCGTCTTCGGCTCCCTCTTCCACGCGCCCGAGCGGCGCCCCGAGTCCGACCACTACGACATGTGGTTCAAGGCGGCGGGCTACGACGTCCACCGCCCCGAGTCGGTCAGCGAGGGCGAGGGCGACCTGATCCCGACCGGCCGCTACGTCCTGGCCGGCACCGGATTCCGTACGACCCGCGAGGCCCATCGCGAGGTGCAGGAGTTCTTCGGCGTCCCGGTGATCAGCCTGACGCTGGTGGACCCGTACCTCTACCACCTCGACACGGCGCTGTTCGTCCTGGACGACGACAACATCGCGTACTACCCGGACGCGTTCTCGCCGGGCAGCCGCGAGGTACTCGCGCGGCTGTACCCGGACGCGGTGCTCGCGACCCGCGAGGACGCGATGACGTTCGGCCTGAACTCGGTCTCCGACGGCCGTCATGTCTTCATCTCCCCCCGGTCCGAGGCGCTCGCCTCGCGCCTCGCCGACCACGGTTACGTCCCCGTCCCCGTCGACCTGTCGGAGTTCCACAAAGCCGGCGGCGGCATCAAGTGCTGCACCCAGGAGATCCGCTCATGACCGCACCCACTCGTGTACCCGCCGGCCCCCGTACATCCGCCGACCTCATCCGCGCCGAGGAGCCGGTCCTCGCGCACAACTACCACCCGCTGCCCGTGGTCGTCGCCCGCGCCGAGGGCACCTGGGTGGAGGACGTCGAGGGCCGCCGCTACCTCGACATGCTCGCGGGCTACTCGGCCCTCAACTTCGGCCACCGGAACCCGGTGTTGATCGAGGCCGCGCACCGCCAGCTCGACCAGCTGACGCTCACCTCCCGCGCCTTCCACAACGACAAGCTGGCCGAATTCGCCGAGCGGCTCGCGGAGTTGACCGGGCTCGACATGGTGCTGCCGATGAACACCGGCGCGGAGGCGGTCGAGAGCGGCATCAAGGTGGCCCGCAAATGGGCCTACGACGTGAAGGGCGTCCCTGCCGACCGGGCGACCATCGTCGTCGCGGCGGAGAACTTCCACGGCCGTACGACGACGATCGTCAGCTTCTCGACGGACGAGACGGCGAGGGCGGGCTTCGGTCCCTTCACGCCGGGCTTCCGGATCGTGCCGTACAACGACCTCGCGGCGCTGGAGGCAGCGGTCGACGAGACGACGGCGGCGGTCCTGATCGAGCCCATCCAGGGCGAGGCCGGAGTGATCATCCCGGACGCGGGCTATCTGGCCGGGGTGCGTGAACTCACCACCCGCAAGGGCTGCTTGTTCATCGCGGACGAGATCCAGTCGGGCCTCGGCCGCACGGGCCGCACGCTCGCGGTAGAGCACGAGGGTGTCGTCCCGGACGTCCTGCTCCTGGGCAAGGCGCTGGGCGGTGGCATCGTGCCGGTGTCGGCGGTCGTCGCGCGCCGGGAGGTGCTGGGGGTACTGCACCCGGGCGAGCACGGGTCGACGTTCGGCGGCAACCCACTCGCCGCGGCGGTCGGCACGGCGGTCGTGGAGCTGCTGGAGACCGGTGAATTCCAGCGCAGGGCCACGGAGTTGGGCGTGATCCTGCGCGACGGCCTGACCGAGCTGGTCGGCAAGGGCGTGGTCGGTTTCCGCGCCCGCGGCCTCTGGGCGGGCGTCGACGTCGACCCGGCGATCGGCACGGGGCGCGAGATCAGCGAACGCCTCATGCGCGAGGGCGTGCTGGCCAAGGACACCCACGGCTCGACGATCCGGCTGGCACCGCCACTGACCATCACGGCGGACGAACTCCGGTCGGCCGTGGGCGCGTTGGAGAGGGTGCTGACGCAGGGGGCGTGAGCCTGCGTGAGCTGCGGGGGCCGGCTGGAC
>NZ_JBXVPZ010000699.1:0-3564 GCF_057961495.1 Streptomyces sp. P5F9
ATCCACAGCCCCGGCGTCAGCCGGCGCACCGACGTACGCTGGATACCCCCCGGCCCACCACTCGCGTCGGGCCCTTCGTGTTGCCCACCCCCAGACGGAAAGCCCTCCATGAGCCTGCACGGTCTGCTCGACGCCGTAGTCAAGGACCCCGCCCTCGCGGAAGCCACCAGGGCCGCGACCGACGGCAACCGCATGCACGTCGACCTGGTGGGCCCCCCGGCGACCCGCCCCTTCGCCGTGGCAGCGCTGGCCAGGGAGACCGGCCGCACCGTCCTCGCGGTGACCGCGACGGGCCGCGAGGCCGAGGACCTGGCGGCAGCCCTGCGCTCGCTGCTCCCGCCGGACGGCGTCGTGGACTACCCGTCCTGGGAGACCCTCCCGCACGAGCGTCTCAGCCCGCGCAGCGACACCGTGGGCCGCCGCCTCGCCGTCCTGCGCCGCCTGGCCCACCCGAGGGAGGACGACCCGGAGACGGGCCCGGTCTCCGTCGTCGTGGCGCCCGTGCGGTCCGTGCTGCAACCGCAGGTCAAGGGGCTCGGAGACCTGGAGCCGGTCGCCCTGAGGACGGGCCAGAGCGCCGACCTGAACGCGATCGTGGACGCGCTCGGCGCCGCCGCCTACGCGCGCGTGGAGCTCGTCGAGAAGCGCGGCGAGTTCGCCGTGCGCGGCGGCATCCTGGACGTGTTCCCGCCCACCGAGGAACACCCCCTGCGCATCGAGTTCTGGGGTGACGACGTCGAGGAGATCCGCTACTTCAAGGTCGCCGACCAGCGCTCCCTGGAGGTCGCCGAACACGGCCTGTGGGCACCCCCGTGCCGTGAACTCCTATTGACGGAAGACGTCCGCACGCGTGCGCGTGTCCTCGCCGAACAGCACCCCGAACTGGGCGAGCTGCTCGGCAAGATCGCCGAGGGCATCGCCGTAGAGGGCATGGAGTCGCTGGCTCCGGTGCTCGTCGACGACATGGAGCTGCTGCTCGACGTGCTCCCCAAGGGCGCGATGACCGTCGTATGCGATCCGGAGCGGGTACGCACGCGTGCGTCCGATCTCGTCGCCACCTCCCAGGAGTTCCTCCAGGCGTCCTGGGCCGCGACCGCCGGTGGCGGCGAGGCGCCCATCGACGTCGGCGCGGCCTCCTTGTGGGCCATCGCGGACGTACGGGACCGGGCGCGCGAGCTGGACATGATGTGGTGGTCGGTGTCGCCGTTCGCGGCCGACGAGGAGCTCGACGCAGACACCCTGAAGCTCGGCATGCACGCCCCCGAGACCTACCGGGGCGACACCGCGAAGGCCCTCGCCGACACCAAGGGCTGGCTCGCCGACGGCTGGCGCACGGTCTTCGTGACCGAGGCCCACGGCCCCGCGGCCCGCACGGTCGAGGTCCTCGGCAGCGAGGGCGTCGCGGCCCGCCTGGAGACGGAGCTGGGGGAGATCGCCCCCTCCGTCGTCCACGTGGCGACCGGTTCGATCGACTACGGCTTCGTCGATACGGCGCTCAAGCTCGCCGTCCTCACCGAGACCGACCTCTCCGGGCAGAAGGCCGCCGGCAAGGACGGCGTCCGGATGCCGGCCCGCCGCCGCAAGACCATCGACCCGCTCACCCTGGAGGCGGGCGACTACATCGTCCACGAGCAGCACGGTGTGGGCCGCTACATCGAGATGGTGCAGCGCACGGTGCAGACCGCCACGCGCGAGTACCTGGTCGTCGAGTACGCCCCCGCCAAGCGCGGCCAGCCCGGGGACCGTCTCTACATCCCCACCGACCAGCTGGAGCAGATCACCAAGTACGTCGGCGGCGAGTCCCCGACCATGCACCGCCTCGGCGGCGCCGACTGGACGAAGACCAAGGCGCGCGCCAAGAAGGCCGTCAAGGAGATCGCGGCCGACCTCATCAAGCTGTACTCCGCCCGGATGGCGGCCCCGGGGTACGCGTTCGGCGCGGACACGCCCTGGCAGCGCGAGCTGGAGGACGCCTTCCCGTACGCGGAGACGCCCGACCAGCTGACGACCATCGCCGAGGTCAAGGACGACATGGAGAAGTCGATCCCGATGGACCGGCTGGTCTGCGGCGACGTCGGCTACGGCAAGACCGAGATCGCGGTACGGGCCGCCTTCAAGGCCGTACAGGACGGCAAGCAGGTCGCCGTCCTCGTCCCGACGACCCTGCTCGTGCAGCAGCACTTCGGGACGTTCACCGAGCGGTACTCGCAATTCCCGGTCAATGTGCGGGCGTTGAGCCGCTTCCAGACCGACACGGAGGCGAAGTCGACCCTGGAGGGCCTGCGCGAGGGCTCCGTGGACCTCGTCATCGGCACCCACCGCCTGTTCTCCTCCGAGACCAAGTTCAAGGACCTCGGCCTGGTCATCGTCGACGAGGAGCAGCGCTTCGGCGTCGAGCACAAGGAGCAGCTGAAGAAGCTGCGCGCGAATGTCGACGTCCTGACGATGTCCGCCACCCCGATCCCCAGAACCCTGGAGATGGCGGTGACCGGCATCCGCGAGATGTCGACGATCACGACGCCCCCGGAGGAGCGTCACCCTGTGCTGACGTTCGTCGGCCCCTACGAGGAGAAGCAGATCGGTGCCGCGATCCGCCGCGAACTCCTGCGCGAGGGCCAGGTCTTCTACATCCACAACCGGGTCGAGTCGATCGACCGCGCGGCGGCCCGGCTGTGCGAGATCGTCCCGGAGGCGCGCATCGCGACCGCCCACGGCCAGATGTCGGAGCAGTCGCTGGAGCAGGTGGTCGTCGACTTCTGGGAGAAGAAGTTCGACGTCCTGGTGTCGACGACGATCGTCGAGTCGGGCATCGACATCTCCAACGCGAACACGCTGATCGTGGAGCGCGGTGACAACTTCGGTCTGTCCCAACTCCACCAGCTCCGGGGCCGGGTGGGCCGTGGCCGCGAGCGGGGTTACGCGTACTTCCTGTACCCCCCGGAGAAGCCCCTGACGGAGACGGCCCACGAGCGCCTCGCGACGATCGCCCAGCACACGGAGATGGGCGCGGGCATGTACGTGGCGATGAAGGACCTCGAAATCCGAGGCGCCGGAAACCTGTTGGGCGGCGAACAGTCCGGCCACATCGCGGGCGTCGGCTTCGACCTGTACGTCCGCATGGTCGGCGAGGCCGTCGCGGACTACCGCGCCTCCCTGGAGGGCGGTGTCGAGGAGGAGCCGCCCCTGGAGGTCAAGATCGAGCTCCCGGTCGACGCCCACGTCCCGCACGACTACGCCCCCGGCGAGCGCCTGCGCCTCTCCGCCTACCGGTCCATCGCCTCCGCCAACACGGAGCAGGACATCAAGGCCGTACGCGAGGAACTCGTCGACCGCTACGGCAAGTTGCCCGAACCGGTGGAGAACCTGCTGCTGGTGGCGGGCCTGCGCATGCTCGCCCGCGCGTGCGGCGTCGGTGACATCGTCCTCCAGGGCACCAACATCCGCTTCGCGCCGGTGGAGTTGAGGGAGTCCCAGGAGCTGCGCCTCAAGCGCCTCTACCCGGGCACCGTCATCAAGCCGGCCGCCCACCAGGTGCTGGTACCCCGCCCGAAGACGGCCAAGGTG
>NZ_JBXVPZ010000700.1:0-3542 GCF_057961495.1 Streptomyces sp. P5F9
GGCGTGGGCGGCTTCGGCGGGAGGTTCGGAGGTGTCGGCGAAGGTCTCGGAGACGTGGGGTCCGGGTTCGTCCGGGCCACCGATGTCGCCCGCGGGCTCGTCGACGTCGTCGATGTCGTCGATGTCGTCGATGTCGTCGGGCTCGTCGACCAGGGGGTCCAGGGGCGGAGGCGGAGGCGGAACCTCGGTCTCCAGTGTCTCCAACATGGCGGTGGGGTCGGTGAGTTCGGCCGGCCCCGGTTCCTGCGCGTCCCCGTCCGCTTCCGCCCCCAGGTTCTCCGCGAACCGGTCCAGCAGCCTGGTCGCCGCCGACCTCACCGCGTCCGGCGCGAGTTCGGTGATCCGGCCGTCCGCGGTCGCCGTACCGTCGAAGACGAGGGTGGAGCCGCCGTCGGACTCGCGGACGCGCAGCGTGAGCGCGAGTTTCACGGAACCGGTGCCGCGGGCCTCGGCCGCGTCGCCCTCCACGGCGTACGTACCGTCGTCCTGCGCGGAGACGCGCACGGAACCCCGGTAGGTGACGGAGTGGCTGCCGACGCGGACCTTCAGGCGTCCGGCGACGGGTTCGGTACCGGCGTCCTGCTGGAAGCCGGGGACGGCGCGGGCGACCCGGGCGGGGTCCGCGAGTGCGTCCCGCAGTCGCTCGGGGGTAACCGGAACGTGCACCTCATGCTCCATGCTTGCCGAGCCTACCTAGGTTGACCGGGGGTACACCCGCCGTTGCCCGGAAGTGCCTGCGTGTTGATGCGAGCGTCCCTGGGGGCTGCGCCCCCAAACCCCCGCTTCGGCCTGAACGGCCTCGTCCTCGAACTCCCCCAGAGGGGGCACCCCCAACGGGCTGTCAGACACAGCCCCCGTGTGAGATCAGTACCGCGGATGCACCAACGTGGAAGCCGCCAGCCCCGGCACCCGCGTCCGCTCCGCCGCCCGCTCCTCGCTCGCCAGCCCCGGTCCCGGCTCCGCAGGTGCCACCCCCCGCGTCGCCAGCACGAACCCCCAGTCCCCCGGAGCCCGAGACGTCCCGGTCGTCCGGTCGGGCCCCGCCGCGAACCCCGAGGCACGACCGCCCACCCGGTACGGAACGGGGTGAAGCCCGGCCGCGCGAACCGTCGAGACCACCGTCCAGAAGACATGGCGCCGGGAGGAGACCGGCCCGGCGTGCACGACCAGGCGCCCCCGCTCCGTGAGGGCCCGGCGGGCGAGGCCGTAGAACTCCTGGGAGTACAGCTTCGTGCTGGCGGTGATTCCGGGGTCGGGGAGGTCGGCGACGACCACGTCGTACGAGCCCGGGCGGACCGCGCGGAGTCGGTCGAAGGGGTCGCCCGTGGTGACGTGGACGCGCGGGTCGTCGTAGACATGACCGTTGAGGGCGGACAGGGCGGGGTCGTGGCGGGCCAACCGGACGACTCCCGCGTCGAGTTCGACGATGTCGACGCGGCGCACGCCCCGGTGGCGCAGCACCTCGCGGGCGGCGAGACCGTCGCCGCCGCCGAGGACGAGCACGCGCGCGTGGGGGCCGTTCATCGCGGGGGCGACGAGTGCCTCGTGGTAGCGGTTCTCGTCGCGGCCGCTGACCCGCAGGCGGCCGTCGAGGAACAGGTCGAGGGGGCGGCCGTGGTCGCCGCCGGTGAGGACGATCTCCTGGACGTCGGTCTGGAGCGCGACGCGGACGTCCTTGCCGTAGACCGCGTGCCGTGCGGCCCGTTCGAAGTCGTCGACCAGGACGGCGGCCGAGGCGAGCAGGCCGAGGACCGTGAGGTTGGCGATGACCAGGAGCCAGCGGCCCCGGCGGGAGAGGTCGCGGCGGAACAGGCCCAGGACCAGGGAGCCGCCGGCGACCACGTTGACCGTGCCGGTGAGCAGGGTGCCGGTCAGCTGGCCCAGGAAGGGCAGCAGGAGGAAGGGGAACGCCAGGCCGCCGACCAGCGCGCCGACGTAGTCCGCCGCGAACAGATCGGCGACCGCGCCCCCCGCGTCCTGGCGGCGGATCCGCTGGATCAGCTCCATCAGCAGCGGAACCTCCGCGCCGATCAGCAGCCCGATGGCGAGCGAGAAGGCGACCAGGAGACAGCGCGGGCCCTGGGCCCACAGCCCGCCCCAGTCCCCGGTCCAGGCGAAGACCGCGTACAACGCCATCGCGCTGCATCCGCCGATCAGCGCGAGAGCCGCCTCGACCGCGCCGAAACCGGCCGCCGCGTGCCAGCGCAGCCGTTTCGCGGCGAGCGAGCCGATGCCCATCGCGAAGACCATCACGGAGAGGACAACGGATGCCTGGGTGACCGAGTCGCCGATCAAGTACGAGGCGAGGGCGACGAGTTCGAGTTCGTACACGAGTCCGCAAGCCGCGCAGACGAACACACCCGCGAGCACCAGGAACCGGCCCGTGCCCGGCCGTACGGGCAGCCGCGCGGGGCCTGCCCACGGTGGCTGGGTACCCGGCCGGGCCGGCGCGTGCGGTTCGATCACGCTGCGACGTTACGTCACATGATGGGTACGCTTCGTCACCCACACGTGTGGAATGTGTTTACAGCGACCGGGGTCGGTGTCGGCCGCCCGGCTCATGCACCGGCCACCCGGCTCATACAGGTGACGGCACCGCGTGCCCCACCGGCACCGGCACGGGCACGGGCACCCGCACCCCCACCCGCGTCCGCGTCGCCACCAGTTGCCCGTCCTGCGGATACGCGTGCCAGGTGCGCCAGTGCACCTGGCCCTCGTGCCGCTGGGCGAGCATCGCGGTGAAGGCGTGCGGGCTGCCGGGGAAGACCCCGGCCAGGCCGTTGGGATGGTCGGCGACCAGGGCCAGCAGTTCCTGGGCGCGGCCCGCGAACTGCCCCGGGGACAGCACCTCGACCCGGGCCGCGAACTCGTACTCCCAGTCGCCGACCCGCTTGGCCACCCCGAGCGGCAGCGGTGTGCTGGAACCCGGGATGCACGCGACCGTCTCCGAACAGCTGCCCCGCTCCTCGTCCAGGAGTACCTGGTGGGACGCGCCGAGCAGTCTCAACTGGAGTTTCGCACCGGCCAGTTCGAGATCGAGCGTGGCCAGGGCGGGAAGCGGCTCGCGCCCCAGGGTCCAGGCGAGGTCGGCCGCGCGGGTATCGGTGTAGGAGGTCTTCAGGGTCGTGAGCATGGATCGGCTCCGCTAGCACGCAAAGAAAGGGGAGATGAGGAGAGGTGCGGGGGGTCCGGCACACCTCGGCCGACACCGGGACATCGGCCCGGTCGGCCCAGTGAGGAGAAGGTGTCTGCAGGCGCCCGAGGGCTTGCGTTGGGGCTGCGTTGGCGATTTAGAGGGAATCATGAGCGGTGGCGCCACCACAGCGTTTTTACCCAACTTCGTGGGGTTTCCATCCCTCAGGGGGCTGCACAGCTCAACTGTTCAACCAGGGCGTACGCCCAGGCGTGTCAGGCGCACGCCGGAGCGCCCGCCGGGAACGGTCTCCCGACGGGCGCCACGACCCCCGTACCAACCCCGTCGGCGGTGCTCGGCTGCCCCGTGTCAGCTGTCACCGCGTCCGGCTCAGCTGCCCCCGCCGCAG
>NZ_JBXVPZ010000701.1:0-3532 GCF_057961495.1 Streptomyces sp. P5F9
CCACCGGCCCCACACCCCTCACGCCCCGGCAACGGCGCCTCGCCCGGAGAGTCCTGACCCCATGTTCCGCTTCCTTGTCCGCCGTACGATCGGCGCGCTGGTCATTCTGCTGATCATCAGCGCCATCACCTTCTGGCTCTTCTACGCCGTCCCGCGTGACCCGGCCATGATGTCCTGCGGCAAGAACTGCACGCCGGCCTCGCTCGCGCAGATCCGGCACAACCTGGGCATCGACCACCCGATCCCGGTCCAGTACTGGGACTGGCTGAAGGCCATCTTCGTCGGGCGTGACTACAGCGGCTTCGGACACTGCAACGCTCCGTGCCTCGGCTACTCCTTCGCCAACAACGAGCCCGTCTTCGGCACGATCATGGACCGGCTGCCGCTGACCCTCTCGCTGGCCTTCGGCTCGGCTGTCATCTTCCTGACCTTCGGTGTCGGCACGGGCATGATCGCCGCCCTGAAGCAGGGCAAGTTCCTGGACAAGTTCGCGACCTCGGCGTCGCTGCTCGGCTCCTCGCTCCAGATCTACTTCGTCGGCTACATCGCGCTGTACTTCCTGGTCTTCAAGGCGGGCATCCTCGACCAGCCCTCGTACACGCCGCTGACCGAGAACCCCGTCTCCTGGTTCTCCGGCCTGCTCCTGCCGTGGATCGTGCTGTCGATCATCTTCACCGCCAACTACACCCGCATGGCCCGCTCCCAGCTCGTCGAGCAGCTCACCGAGGACTACGTCCGCACCGCCCGCGCCAAGGGCCTCTCGCGCACGAACGTGTTCCTGCGCTTCGCCTGGCGCGGCGCCATGGGCCCGATCGTCACCGTGTTCGGCATCGACCTGGGCACCCTGATCGGCGGCGCGATCATCACCGAGCAGGTCTTCAGCCTCCAGGGCATCGGCCGGCTCGCGGTGACCTCCGTCAACCAGAGCGACCTGCCGATGCTGCTCGGCGTCACCGTGCTGGCGGCCGCCGCGATCGTCTTCTTCAACATCATCGTCGACGCCGCCTACGCCTTCATCGACCCGCGGATCCGGCTCGCCTGACCCTCCGGCCGTACCCCCTACCCCCCGCATCGCCCCCAGGAGCGTCTCCGTGACGAGCACCGATCAGCAGCCCTTCCTCTCCGTCAGGGATCTCAAAGTCCACTTCTCCACCGAGGACGGCATCGTCAAGGCCGTCGACGGGCTCTCCTTCGACCTCGCCAAGGGCAAGACGCTCGGCATCGTCGGTGAGTCGGGCTCCGGCAAGTCCGTCACCAACCTGACGATCCTGGGCCTCCACGACCGCGACCGTACGGCGATCGAGGGCGAGATCCTGCTCGACGACAAGGAGCTGCTCACCGCGAGCGAGCGGGAACTGGAGCGGCTCCGCGGCAACAAGATGTCCATGATCTTCCAGGACGCGCTGGCCTCGCTGTCGCCGTACCACACGGTCGGCAAGCAGATCAGCGAGGTGTACCGCAAGCACACCGGAGCCTCCAAGAAGGAGTCCCGCGAGCGGGCGATCGAGATGCTGAAGCGGGTCGGGATCCCCCAGCCCGAGGTCCGGGTGGACGACTACCCGCACCTGTTCTCGGGCGGTATGCGCCAGCGCGCGATGATCGCCATGGCGCTGGTCTGCGACCCCGAGCTGCTGATCGCCGACGAGCCGACGACGGCCCTCGACGTGACGGTCCAGGCCCAGATCATGGACCTGCTGAAGGACCTCCAGCAGGAGTTCGGCACCGCCATCGTGTTCATCACGCACGACCTCGGCGTCATCGCCGACATCGCCGACGACGTCCTCGTGATGTACGGCGGCCGGTGCGTGGAGCGCGGCACCAAGAAGGAGGTGCTGACGGACCCGCAGCACCCCTACACCCTCGGTCTGCTCAGCTCCATGCCGAGCCTCGAAGGACCGGTCGACGTGCCGCTGATGCCGATCCCGGGCTCGCCGCCCTCGCTGCTCAATCCGCCGTCCGGCTGCCGCTTCCACCCGCGCTGCACCTTCGCCGAGAAGGTCGAGGGCGGCCTGTGCTCCAGCGAGCGGCCCGTGCTGGAGGTGGTCGACGGCCGGGGTTCCGCCTGCCACCTCAGCACCGCGCAGCGCCAGGAACTCTTCGCCGACCTTCTCGCCGTAGCCCAGCACAACTGACGTACTAGAAACGGGACTTCCCATCATGAGCAACGCGATCCCCCTCCTGGACGTCAGCGGGCTGACCAAACACTTCCCGATCAAGGGCGGCTTCCCGATCCGGCGTACGGTCGGTGCCGTGCAGGCCGTCGACGGGCTGGACTTCCAGGTCGGCGAGGGCGAGAGCCTGGGCCTGGTCGGCGAGTCGGGCTGCGGCAAATCGACGACGGGCCGCCTGATCACCCGCCTATTGGAGCCGACCGGCGGCAAGATCACCTACCGCGGCCAGGACATCACCCACGCGGGCCGCAAGCAGCTGGCGCCCATCCGGTCCGAGATCCAGATGATCTTCCAGGACCCGTACGCCTCGCTGAACCCGCGGCAGACGGTCGGCAAGATCGTGGCCGGCCCGATGGAGATCAACGACATCAACCCGGCCGGCGGCCGCGAGGCCCGCGTCCGCGAGCTGCTGGAGATCGTCGGTCTCAACCCCGAGCACTACAACCGCTTCCCGCACGAGTTCTCCGGCGGCCAGCGCCAACGCATCGGTGTCGCCCGCGCGTTGGCCCTCGAACCGAAGCTGATCGTCGCGGACGAGCCGGTGTCGGCGCTGGACGTGTCGATCCAGGCGCAGGTCGTGAACCTGCTCCAGAAGGTCCAGAAGGAACTCGGCATCGCGTTCGTGTTCATCGCCCACGACCTGGCGATCGTCCGGCACTTCTCACAGCGAGTCGCGGTAATGTACCTCGGCAAGATCGTGGAGATCGCCGACCGCGACGACCTGTACGGCAACCCGCGCCACCCCTATACGCGGGCCCTGTTGTCCGCCGTGCCCGAGGCCACGGTGGACGAGACGCCCGCCCGGGACCGCATCCGGCTGGTCGGTGACGTGCCGTCGCCGATCAACCCGCCCACGGGCTGCCGTTTCCGTACCCGTTGCTGGAAGGCGACGGAGAAGTGCGCGACGGAGGCTCCGCCGCTGGTACAGGCCGAGGGCAACAAGCCCGGCCACCTGACCGCATGCCACTACCCCGAGACGGCGGACACCGTTCCGGCACCCCGTCTCTCCAAGGACCCCGAGGCGGCGGCCTGACACACCCCTTTAGTCAGCCGCCCCCTTCAGGAACGGACTTTCACCGGCCCATTGACCCGAGCCCATGAATGTCCGATCCAGGGGACGAAGGCCCGCGCCCACCCAGGCGCGGGCCTTCGCCATGAACGGGCGGTCCGGGGTCCGGCGTGACACACTGCCGCGGTGGTTGATCGTTCGTTCGCGGATCCCTCGCTCGCAGCGCTGTACGACACCCTCAACCCGTGGGGGCCCGGCGAGGACTTCTGTCTCGGGTTGGTCATGTCCGCCGGCTCCGTGCTCGATGTCGGGTGCGGTACCGGGCGGTTGCTCGGGCGGGCCCGGCGGGAGG
>NZ_JBXVPZ010000702.1:0-3506 GCF_057961495.1 Streptomyces sp. P5F9
GTGGCGTCAAGCCCGCCACCGCAAGGTAGGCAGGAATCTCCTTCCTGAGCTTGCGAAGGAAGGAGAGCACTTCAAGTCTCCTTCCCTGCGAATCCCTGTAGGCGGTGGACGCGGCCACGGGCGAGGAACGCTGGCGTCTGCCGACCGGCGCGGAAGGGTATTCGACGCCCGTGGTGGCGGACGGGACCGTGTATGTCGGCAGCCTGGACAATTTCCTGTACGTGATGCACACCTGACGCCCGTGCGCACTCGTGAACTCCCCGTCTACGAGAGCCCGGTCGAGGGCGGTCAGGTCACCTTCTGCTGCACGTACGGCGTGAGTCGGACCGGTCCGACCAGGCCGTAGGTCTGTCTCGCGGAGGTGCCGAACACTGTGGGGTTGCTGATCCGCAGCCGGTTGAACAACGGGGTGGCCACCTCGACCTCGATGATGTTGGCGCCGTGGCGCAGATGTCCGCCGAGGTCCACCACGGGGTTGAGCCGGTCGACAGGGTCGAGCTGTGTTCCGTTGACAGTGACCCGGCAGGTGTCGCTGACGCTGCCGAGGTGGAGCAGGGCCCCCGTGCCGGAGGTCCAGGTGTTCGGCAGGGTGACCGTTGTCCGGTAGCGGCCGATGCCGCCCACGTCGGCCAGTTCGGGGATCTGCGACCACGGCAGCAGGGCATCGAGGATGAGGCTGTGCGCGACGATCGTGGTGGTGGTCGCGGTGGCGCCGGGCTGCCAGTCGTCGACCGAGAGCGTCCACCGGTCGAGGGAGACGGCTGCCGGAACCTCGGGGATCTCCGTGGTGACCTTGCGGCCCGTCGACAGAGTGGTGGTGCGGACACCGGCCGTGAAGGCTCGTACGGCCAGTGATCCGTCAGCGAAGAGCGCGGTGTCCGCGTCGGTGGCGACCGCGTGCGGACGGCTCCCGGAGCGGTCTCCGAACAGTCCCGGGGCACCCAGCGCGACGACGAGGGTCTCGCCTGGCTGCAACGTCACCCGGAAGGTGAACGCGTCGCCGTCCTGGGTGTACTGGGCGAGCCGGGTGACCCGCCCGCTCCACGGGTCCAGCAGGTAGGGGACCGCGCCGGACCCCCTGGGGTGGGTGGCGCGCAGCGTGACGTCGTGGTCGATGAGGGCGACGGGGGGTTTGACGGTCTCGGCGTGCTTGCCGTTGCACAGGTAGTAGAAGTCGGCGTCGTCGGTGACCCGGTGGGCGTTCAGCAGGGTCGACGACACGGAGTAGACGGCGTCGGAGGCCACGCCGAGTTCCGCGAACGCCGCGCCGACCAGAGTCTTGTCGGTGATCTGGCGGACGTTCGACAGAGAGAGCAACTGACCGGTCAGAGCACGCAGTTCGGCCGTCTCCCCGTCGTCGGGGAGCCCCGGGGTGAGTGCCTGGTCGAAGGCGCCGAGGAGCACGGTGGGCAGGCCCGCACGCGCGAACTTCAGGAGTCTGCGGGCGTCGGCGACGGCCAGCGTGGGGTTGGAGCCGTAGAAGAAGTCGCCTTCGAGGAACAGGGCCTTGTAGGCGGGTCCGTCGGGTGCGAGGCGCCTGCCGGAGACCTTGGCGGTGGGCAGGTCGAGCAGCGGTCCGCTCAGGAACTGATGGGTCCAGCCGAGGGGGACGCCCGTCGAGGTCAGCCAGGACGCCCCGATGCCGGTGGCCGTATAGCCGGTCTGCCGGAAGACGGCGATGTCCGCGCGGGCGGTGCCCGACTGGAGCACCTCGTGGACGCGGCCGAGGTAGGCGGCGATGTCGGGGACGTGGCGCCAGGTGGGCTGCCTCGGTCCCCACGACTCGCCGTATCCCGGGGCTCCGCTGTACGGGCTGAACGCGGCGAAGCCGGGCCAGCTGACGCCCGGTGCGGTGGCGTAGGAGAAGCCGTGGATCACGGTCTGGTTGACGCCCGCCGCGTACGCCCCGCCCATGGTGCGCAGGAACTTGTCCCACGTGGTGTTGTAGGCGCCGCCCGCGTACGCGCCCGCCTCGCAGGACAGGATGCGGTGACCGGCCATGTCACGCCCGCCCGCCAGACAGCGGTAGTCGTCGAGGTTCTTGAAACCGAGCGACTCGCCCTCGGGGACGTCGAGAACGGCCGCCGAGGCGATGGCGTCGGTCTGGAGACCGTACGGCTGGGAACGCATCTTCATGCCGTGTCCGTGCGCCCAGGACGCGAGCGCCCCGAGGTGGTGCTTGTTGAACAGACCGGAGACGGTCTCCCAGAAGTCGTGCCGGATCTCCTGGGTGAGCCGCGCCTCAAAGGCGAAGATCTGGTTGCCGTTGTCGAGGACGACGGCCGGCAGATACGGCAGCAGGTCGCGTCCGGTGTGTTCGAGGAAGGCCGCGGGCAGGCCGGGCGTCCACTGCAGCCCCTTGGTCTCCAACTCGACGGAGTCCTCGAAGAAGGTGCCGCCCGCCGATCCGAGAAGTTGACGGAGCGTCGAGTCCAGGATCGTGGAGTCCCAGTAGCGGGTGACGGCCGCGGTCCCCGCCGCGCTGAAGTGGTCGACGACATACGCGGCGGGGGAGGAGTGCGGCCCTGCCTCGGGCTGCTGACCCGAACCCCGTTGCCAGTACGACAGGATCACCCAGGTCGCCGAGTCGGGTGGAGTCCAGCTCAGATTGCCGCCCGACACATGGCCGGTCAGGTCGGTGACGCTCGCGGCGTCCAGGCCGGTCGCCTTGCCGCTGGAGTAGGCGGTGTTGACGCGGGCGGCCTGCACGGTGACGAGCTTCTGCTCGGTGACACCCGAGGCGGCCGCGTAGACGGAGGCCGGCACCGGACCGTCGTAGGCTGCGCCGCCGGTCAACGTGGCCTTGCCGTAGGCGAGTTCCTTCACCGCCGCGTCGTCGTCGGGGGTCACTCCGGGCACGGCGACGGGCCAACTCGGGCCGAGAGTGAGGTCGATGGTCAGTCCGCGTCGGGCGGCCTGCCGCAGCGCGGCCGTCACGCCGTCGCGCCAGGCCGGGCTGCCCCACCCGTGGTGGGCGGTGTCCAGCACGGACGTGTCGGTGATGCTGTGGTGCACGGCCGCGATCTCGGCGCCGCCGAATCCCGCGTCGGCCATCCGGTCGATCTCCCGCGCGATCTCCACCGGGTCCACCAGCCCGTCCGGCCACCACCAACGGAACCTGGGCCGGACCGACTTGGCGGGTCGGGCGAACCAACTCCCCGTGGGCGCGACTGCGGTGGAGCGAACCGTCTCGGAGGATGCGGCGGCGCGCGCCGTCGGACCGAGTGTCGCGAGGACGCCCGTCGTCAGAGCGGCCGCCATGACGGACCGGCGCGTCGCACCGCCACGCTGCGGGTGGGTTTCGTGCATGCTTCAGCCCCAACTTGTCACGGGTGAGCGGGTGTTGAATCGTTTCATTCACTATGAGTGCGGGAACCGTAATTCGCCCTCTGAAGTGAGGTCAAGAGGAATGACAACGATTCATGTCAGTGAAAGGTGAGGCGTGTTGGTGAAGCGGCGCGCTTCGGGGCGGGATGTCGGGCCGGACCGAGGTCCGCCTGGAGGGG
>NZ_JBXVPZ010000703.1:0-3504 GCF_057961495.1 Streptomyces sp. P5F9
CGCCTCCCCGTCCGCCTCCAAGTCCGCGGCGAAGTCGGACGCGAAGGCCCCGGCGGCCACCGCCTCCTCCTCCGCCTCTTCCGCCGCCGGCAAGAGCTGACCGCACATTTCACATCGGGTTCGTTCACGGACCTCAACTCGCAGGTCAGCACGGCCCTTTGACGGAGCCCGGCCCCTTCGCGGACCGGGCTCCTGACGGACCGGCACCCAGGACGCCGCACACATGTGCCACCCTGTTGCGCGCAACAACATGTAAGGGGAGGGGAGTCCGGGTGTCCGCACCCATTCAGCTCACACGTATGCACCGGGTGCTCATCGGTGTGGTCGTCTCCGGTGCGGTCGTCATCGCCGGTATCGGCTTCGCCGGTTCGTACGCCGCTGTGCGCGAGCTCGCCCTGAAGAAGGGCTTCGGGAACTTCGCCTACGTCTTCCCGGTCGGCATCGACGCGGGCATCTGTGTCCTGCTCGCCCTCGATCTGCTCCTGACCTGGATCAGGATCCCCTTCCCGCTGCTGCGCCAGACGGCCTGGCTGCTGACGGTCGCGACGATCGCGTTCAACGGCGCCGCGGCCTGGCCCGACCCGCTCGGTGTCGGCATGCACGCGGTGATCCCGATCCTGTTCGTGGTCTCGGTGGAGGCGGCCCGGCACGCGATCGGCCGCATCGCCGACATCACGGCCGACAAGCACATGGAGGGCGTCCGGCTCACCCGCTGGCTGCTCTCCCCCGTCCCGACGTTCCTGCTCTGGCGCCGGATGAAGCTCTGGGAGCTGCGCTCCTACGAGCAGGTCATCAAGCTGGAGCAGGACCGCCTCGTCTACCAGGCCCGCCTGCACTCCCGCTTCGGCCGCGCCTGGCGCCGCAAGGCCCCGGTGGAGTCGATGATGCCGCTGCGCCTGGCCCGCTACGGCGTCCCCCTCGCGGAGACGGCCCCCTCGGGCCTCGCGGCGGCGGGCATCGAGCCCGTACTGCTGCCCCCGGCCCCGCAGTTGGAGCCGGCCCGCGAGCAGGAGCAGCCGGCGGCACCGGCCGCCCAGAACGCCCCGGCACCGGGCCAGGCCCGGCACCCTGCCCCCGAGGTTGTTGGGCCCCCTCAGCAATTGGGCTTCGCCACCCAGCAGAGCCAGTGGCTCCAGGCACGCGACCCCCAGTCCGTCGAGTACCAGGGCGGCTACGACCCGACGTACGACCCGGACGCCGCCTACCAGGAGTGGTACGCGGAGCAGCAGCAGGCGGAGCAGTTCCAGCAGTACGAAGAGGAACAGCAGCAGTTCGAACAACGGCAGCAGTTCGAGGAGCAACAGGCCCCCGAGCCGTCCCCGGAGGACACCGGTACCTTCCCGATCCCGGCCGGTCCGGGCCGTACCCGGGAACTGGGCGCGGGCGGCGGTACCGAGCCGACCGAGGAGGACTATTACCAGGTCTTCAAGAAGTCGATAGACGGCAGCTACCCGACTTCGGGCCAGTTCCGGGGCAACGTCGAGGACACGTACGGCATCATCCTTCCGCAGCGTGAGGCCGACCGACTGGTCAACCGCTTCACGAACCGCCACACGGAGGAACTCCAGGAGTACCACAGCGCCTGAGACCTGAAGCCGGAACGACGAAGGGGCCCTCGATCGAGGGCCCCTTCGTCGTCACCGCCTACTCGCCGAGCAGCCTCCGCACCCGCTCCTGCCCGACCGCGAGGAGCAGCGTGGGCAGACGCGGGCCGGTGTCGCGGCCGACCAGCAGGTGGTAGAGGAGGGCGAAGAACGTCCGCTGGGCGGTCTTGATCTCCGGCGGGAGTTCCTTGGCGGTCGCGTCGGCGGAGAAGCCGGCCCGGACCTTGGGGACGCCGTAGACGAGGTGGCTCAGGCCGTCCAGGGACCAGTGGTCGGCGAGGCCGTCGCGCAGGAGCCGTAGCGACTGCTGGGAGGGCTCGTCGAGGGACTTGAGGAGTTCGGTGTCGGGTTCGTCGCGCACGATGGTCCGCTGGTCGGCGGGGACGTGAGTGTTGATCCAGGCCTCGGCCTTGTCGAGCCGGGGGCGGACCTCGTCGAGGGTGGACAGGGGGTCGGCCGGGTCGAGTTCGCTGAGGATGCGCAGCGTCTGGTCCTCGGCTCCGGCGGTGATGTCGGCGACGGACGCGAGGGTCCGGTACGGCATCGGGCGGGGCGTGCGCGGGAGTTCACCGGCGGCGGTGCGCACGGCACGGGAGTGCGCGGCGAGGTCGGCCGGCAGGGCGGACCCCTCCGCGACCTTCCCGTCCAGCTTGTCCCACTCGTCGTAGAGGCGCTGGATCTCCTGGTCGAAGGCGATCTTGAAGGACTGGTTGGGGCGGCGGCGGGCGTAGAGCCAGCGCAGGAGCTGAGGCTCCATGATCTGGAGCGCGTCGGCCGGGGTGGGGACCCCGCCCTTGCTGCTGGACATCTTGGCCATGCCGCTGATGCCGACGAAGGCGTACATGGGCCCGATGGGCCGCTCGCCGCCGAAGATCCCGACGATCTGCCCACCGACCTGGAAGGAGGAGCCGGGAGAGGAGTGGTCGACACCGGAGGGCTCGAAGATCACGCCCTCATAGGCCCAGCGCATCGGCCAGTCGACCTTCCAGACCAGCTTGCCGCGGTTGAACTCGCTGAGCAGGACGGTCTCGGTGAAGCCGTCCTCGGTGCAGACGTACGTCAGCTCGGTGGTGTCGTCGTCGTACGCCGTGACAGTGGTGAGGTCCTTGCCGCAGCTGCCGCAGAAGGGCTTGTACGGGAAGTAGCCGGCGGAACCGGAGCTCCCGTCGTCCTCCTCGGCCGCGCCGGAACCGGCCTCGGCCTCCAGCTCGGCGGCGTCGACGGGCTTCTGCGACTGCTGCTGCTTCTTGGCCGGGGCCTTCTTGGTGCGGTACTGCTCCAGGATCGCGTCGATGTCGCCGCGGTGCTTCATGGCGTGCAGGATCTGCTCGCGGTACACGCCCGAGGTGTACTGCGCGGTCTGGCTGATCCCGTCGAACTCCACGCCCAGCTCGGCGAGCGAGGCGACCATCGCGGCCTTGAAGTGCTCGGCCCAGTTCGGGTACGGCGATCCGACCGGGGCCGGTACGGACGTCAGCGGCTTCCCGATGTGCTCGGCCCAGCTGGCGTCGGTCCCCTCCACCCCGTTGGGAACCTTGCGGTAGCGGTCATAGTCGTCCCAGGAGATGAGGTGCCGGACCTCGTGGCCCCGGCGGCGGATCTCGTCGGCGACGAGGTGCGGGGTCATGACCTCGCGCAGGTTGCCGAGGTGGATGGGGCCGGAGGGGGACAGCCCGGACGCGACGACGACAGGTTTGCCGGGGGCCCGACGCTCCGACTCCTCGATGACCTCATCCGCGAAACGGGAGACCCAGTCGGTGGTCTCGGTGCTCTGAGCCACGATCGGCACGTCCTTCTTTCTGACACGGGGCAGCCGGTACGGTCGCACGACTGACCGCTCTATTGTCCCAGGCAAGCCCGCATCCACGAAAACGCCTTTTCCAAGCCCGTGACTGTGGGT
>NZ_JBXVPZ010000704.1:0-3503 GCF_057961495.1 Streptomyces sp. P5F9
GGCATCAGGAACACCGCGACGAACGGGACCAGGAAGGAGAGGCCGAGGGGGGTGCCGAAGCCCCAGATCAGGGTCTTGCGGGAGCGGAGGAGGGTGAGGCGAGCGCGGAGGTCGATGCCCCGGCGTTGGAGGGCGACCGCCGTCAGCTCCTCCGTGAGGAAGAAGCCCGTGACGAAGAACCCGATCACCGGGACGACCGTCTGGCCGATGAACGGGACGAAGCCCAGGGCGAAGAGGAGGATGCCCCACAGCACCGCGCGGACCAGGATGCGGAGGCTGTCGCGGGCCGAGATCCACAGTTCGCGCCAGAGGGGGAGGCCCGATTCGGGGGCCGTGCCGTCCGGGGAGACGTCCCGGTCGACCTTCTCGGAGAGGGTCTCGTAGAACGGCTGGCCTATGAGCAGCGTGACGGCCGTGAACGTCAACACCGAGAGCAGCAGGGCCAGTACGAACAGCACCGCCGTGAGGAAGCCGCGGAACAGGCCCTGCCACGGGCTCGACCAGTCGTCCGCGAAGGGCGTCGCCCAGGTGACGAAGTCCTGGCCCCAGATCGCCAGCGCGACCAGCGCCGCCACGTACAGGACCAGCGTGATCAGGCCGGGGATCAGCCCGAAGCCGTAGTGCCTCCCGTGCCGCGCCATCCAGCGCTGGCCCTTCAGGAGATAGCCGAACCCGGCCCCAAGATCATGCATGGGGCGAACTTTACGGTGCGCCTCACGCGCGGTCGACACCGCTACGCACTCGCGTTCGACACCGCCACCACGACCCCCCGGTCCGCCGTCGGCGACACCGCCGCCGTCACCCGTACCGCCGTCGCCCGGGCCACCCGGCCCGCGCGGGAGGTCGCCGCGAGGAGGGCCGGCTGGATGTGTTCCAGGGCGGAGACCAGGAGTTCCTCGCCCGCGACCAGGACCGGGCCGGCCACCTTCGTGGTCGCCGCCGCGGCTTCCGTGAGGTCGGCGAGCGGGGGCAGGGCGGCCCGGATCACGTTCACGCCCGCGGTGGCCGCCCGTTGCGCGAGGGCGACCTGGAACGGCAGCAGCGGAGCCAGCGCCGCCGTCAACGCCTCGGCCACGCGCCGGAGTTCGGGGGACGCGTCGGCCAGGGTGTCGGCCAGCGCGCGGATCAGCGGGGTGAGGGCCAGCAGGACGCCCGCGGCCACTCCCGCCGCCGCGGGCAACAGCGGGGCCGCCGCCTCGACCAGGTCGCCGAGTGCCGTGGCGAACTCCTCGACCGCCGGTTCCACCGCGTCCAGGACGGGCAGCAGGCTGTCGCCGAGCACGGTCAGCAGCGCCTGCGCCGGTGCGCTCACCGGGTGCACGGCAAGGGGCGCGCCGGTCGTGCCGAGCCGGGTCAGGGTGTCGACGATGCGGTAGAACGCCTCCTGGGCCTGCGGCGACGCGCTCGCCTCGGCCAGTTCGGCGGTGGTCTCGCGCAGGACCCGTAGCGCCTCGGCGCCCGAACCGTCCCGTGGATCAAGGGTGTTGATCGCGATCCTGGTGATGTTCCCGGCCGTGTCCAGGAGTTGGCCGGTGATGTCGGTGGTGCTGCGTGCCATCCGCAGCACCTCGTCCCTGCTGGGGATCGAAGGAATCGTTGCCATGGGACCTGGGACCTCCTCGCCGTACGCAGTCGTGCGCAGCGGTACGTGGACGAACACGACCATGCCCAACCGGCCGCGTCCGCTGCCCGGTACCGGTGACCTGTGTTCAGCATGCCCCCTCCCCGGCCCCCTGAATGCGCCATACGGGGCATCGACGACACCGACAACTTCCTGTTCACCGTTGAGTCGAACAGGTGCGGCTCGCCGTACCGATCTCTGGAACCAAAGAGGAGGTACGCGTGCGCACCATTGCCAGAGCCGTCCCCCCGAGACCCGTTCTGATCACCGCCGTCGCCCTGACCACCGCCGCCGGTTCGCTCCTGCTCCAGCCCCGCACCGCGGACGCCACGCCGCGGCCCGTCCCCCGCCGGGGTTCCGCGCCCGACCCGACCGTCCGTGAGGGCTCCGGCCCCGACCGTTACGCCGGCCGCGCGTCCGCCGGCGCCGCCCGCCGCGCTCTCACCGCCACCGTCCCGCGCACCGACCCCCGCCTCGGCTACCCGCGCCGCCAGGTTCTCTCCGCCGACCCGGCGAACCCCGCCGACACGTCCCTCAAGCTCGGCCTGACCCCGTACCACGCCCTCGCCCCGCGCCTGAACTCCCTCCAGCGGCTGGGTGATCGGGTGAGTGTCGAGGTCGCGGGCGTCTCGGCCGGCGGGCACCGGCTCTACCTCGTCACGGTCACCGCGCCGGAGACCGCCGACCAGGCCACCGCCCAGGAACGGATGCGCGACCTCATCGAGAACGCGCCCGCCACCGCCGCCAAGTCACTTGAGATCAAGGCCGGTTACAAGACCCCGGTCCTCTTCGACAACAACATCCACGGCGACGAACGCGAGGGCACCGACGCCTCCCTCGACCTCATCCAGCAGCTCGCCACCGCCAACGACACGAAAACCAACGACCTGTTGGCGCACAGCCGCCTCTACTTCAACATCACCGCGAACCCCGACGGCCGTATCGCGGGCACCCGCGCGAACGCCAACGGCTTCGATCTGAACCGGGACCTGATCACCGCTTCGCAGCCCGAGGCCCGCGCGATCCGCGCGATCACGATCGACAGACAGCCCGCCGTCCTGCTCGACCTGCACGGTTACGTCAACGGCACCCTCATCGAGCCGGCCACTCCCCCGCACGGCGAGAACTACGAGTACGACCTCTTCCTCAAGAACACCTACGCCAACGCCCTGGGCATGGAGACCGCCGTCAACGCCCTCGGCTACACACCGGCCAAGGACGGCGTCGAGCCCGTCCAGATCCCCTTCCGGGACCAGTCGGAGGGCTGGGACGACTGGCCTCCGGTCTTCACCCCGCAGTACGCGGCGTTCCAGGGCGCGGTGGCCGCCCACACGGTCGAGATCCCGCTCCAGGTCGACAACTCGGCCTACGACACCCTCCCCACCGCCGAGTTGCACCGCCGCGCCGCGATCAACGTGGCTGTCGCGGGCGCGGCCATGCGTGCCACCCTCGACTTCACCCGCTCCCACCGTAGTTCGCTCATCGCCGACCAGGTCGAGATGTTCCGGCGAGGTGCGGCGGGCGCCGGACAGGTACCCGTGTCGGCGCGGACCGTCCCGGGGGTCCCGGGCATCGGCCCCGAGGACGTCTGCACGACCGAATTCCCCCGCGGCTACACCATTGCGGCCGACACCGCGGGCGCCCGTCTCGTCGCTCATCTCATCGCCAACGACGTCCGCGTGCTACGCGCGGCGACCGGCCCGTACGTCGTCGACATGCACCAGCCCAAACGCGGCCTGGCGAACGCCCTGTTGGCCGACGGCCGTGACATCAGCGGCAGGGTGACGGCGATGTACGACATCTCGGCCTGGAGCCTGGGCCGGCTGTGGGGCGCCGCGGTCGAGCCCGTAGCCGGCCTCCCCACCGCGCCTCTCACCACCAT
>NZ_JBXVPZ010000705.1:0-3472 GCF_057961495.1 Streptomyces sp. P5F9
CCCCCGGTCCAGGACGAGAACCTCGCGCCCCTGCGCATCCCCACCGCTCCCCAGGGTGAGGACGCGGCGCCGGACCGGATGCGCATCGGCCTGTGGGGAGCGCCGAGGTCGGGCAAGACGACCTATCTGGCCGCGCTGCCCATCGCCGCCCTGCAGTTCCAGCGGCACGGGCGGGGCAACTGGGTGATGAGCGGCATGACGCCCGAGGCCGGCACGTTCCTGAGCGACAGCGTGCACTCCCTGGCCAGCGAGCGGGTCTTCCCGCAGGCCACGGCAGACCTCACCACGATGAGCTGGGCGTTCCAGGGCGAGGAACCGGGATCGGGACTGATGCGCCGCTCCCGTGAACCCAGCTTCGTCCTGGAGACCCTGGACGCCCCGGGAGAGTCCTACCGGCCGGGCCATCCCTACCACGAACGGGTCCTCGACCAACTCGCCAAGTCCCAGGGGCTGATCTACCTCTTCGACCCGCTCGGTGACGCCGAGAAGGACAACGAGAGCCTGAAATTCTTCTACTCCACACTGAGCGAACTGAGCACCCGGGTACGGGACAGCGGCGGACAGCACCGGGGCAGACTGCCGCACCATGTGTCGGTCTGCGTCGCCAAGTTCGACCACCCGGACGTGTTCCGGCCCTCCGTGGAAGCCGGCTGGGTCACCCAGGACTCCGTCGGTTCGCAACTGCCCCGGGTCCCCGCGGAACAGAGCCAGGGCTACTTCCAGTGGCTGTGCGACGAGTTCCGCGGCGCCACGGCACGGCTCGTGCGCGACGGACTCGCGAACTTCTTCCACCCCGACCGCATCAGCTACTACGCGACGTCCGCGATCGGGTTCCGGCTGAACCCGCAGCACATCTTCGACTACCGCAACTACGCCAACGTCGACACCCTCGGCGGACAGCCCCGGATCTGCACCTCACCCGTGCCGATCAACGTCCTGGAGCCACTGACCGACATGGAACGCCGGATCCGGGGCGACCGCGCCGGACGCCGGGGGAGGCGACGGTGAGCGACGCGCCCGGCGCCGTAGAGCTCGACGCCCACTGGTCGGTCCTCGGCAAGTACGCGGGACGGCACATGGGATACCAGGTGCTGGACGGAAGCCTGCCCAAGCCCCGGGCCGAGCAGTACCTGTGGGCCGCCGCCGCCACCGGCGTCCCCGACAAACGCAACCCCGCCGACGGTCTGCCCTGGCGGGTGTTCCTGGGGGCCGTGCGCAACGACGGCAGCCCGGTCTGCGCGGCCGTCCGGACCACCTGGGACGGCAGCACGGACGGCACCGGCGCCCCCAGCTACGCCTGGCGGCTCCTCCTGCTGGACTGGGCGCGGGCCGGTGCCGCCGGACTGACCTGGTCGGCGCTCGACCGCGCGGAGGCCGGTGCACAACCGCCCGAGGGTGATCCCGTCTCGCTCACGATCTGTCCTACGCAGGCCCCCGAACTCGCCGCCACGGTCGACCGGTTGGGCTTCGAGTGGGCCGCCCGGGTCGCCGCGCTGCTGCTCGACCGGCAGCGCGTGGCCCTCACCGCGCCGGCCGGTGCCGCACTCCCCGACGGCGCGGAACGCGTGCTCATTCTCGACGCCGTCTGTTCCCTCCTGCCGTACGGCTGCCGCTCCTGGCTCAGTGCGGCGACCTGGGCCGGCGGCGGTGAGCACGACATCACGCTCGCCTTCGCGTCCGCGGCCCGCACCGGACAGGCCGAGGTGTGGCTGGGGGCGGGCAGCCCGCCCGAACCACGCGGTGACGTGGCCCGCACCTATCTCGGCGAACTGCTGCGACTGAGCGCCAAACGGCGTTCGGCCACCGAGCTGATCGACCATCTGCTGCGTGCCACGGCGCCGCTGGCGGCGCACGACTCCCGGGAGGCGCTGCGGATCCTGCGCGAGATCGACCTCCTCGACTCCGTCGTCGCGGACCTCCGTCAAGGACGCGGCGAACTCGCCGAAGTGCAGCGGGTGTTGGAGCTGTACCCGGTACAGGGTCTGAGCGAGGAGACGCTCGGGCTGATCCTGTCCTTCCTGGCCGGGCACGCGTCCCGCGCACGCGGCGGTACCGCCGAGACACTCCTGCTCCAGCACTGGAGTCCACTGACGCCGAGGCTGCTGGCCGAGGTCGTCCTGCTGGCCGGCGCGACCCAGGGGTCCTTCCAGCAGGCGGAGGACTTCCTGAGTCTGATGGACACGGTGGAGACCCGGGCTCCGGGCGCGTTCGACGCCCTGTTCACCTCCCTGGTGGAGGGGACACGGGATGACGGCTGGACCGGCAACCTGATCTACATGGCCGAGAAGCAGTTCGGCCGCTGGTCGGACCCGGCCGACGCGCTGCTCCTGCGCTCCCGTGAGGCCGGACGCGCCTGGCTGCGCATGTTCCTCAGGGACAGCACCCGCGACCCGGCCCGGCTGCGCCGACTGGTGACGCGGGCAGCGGGGGAGCCCGGTTCGGGGGCGGCAGGATGGCTGCGGTTCGCCGCGGCCCTCGTCGGCGGCGGTCCCCTCGAACAGGCCACGCCCGCGGACGCCGCCGAGTTCCTCGAAGCGGCCGACGACGCCTGGAGGACCGTGCTGCACATGGCCGCCACCGAGCGCACGCCGGAGGTCGTCGTCCTGATCTGGCCCACACTGCGACTCGTCTCCCGCGACCGGGAGAGCCGGTCGACGCTGCTGTCCGCACTCGACCGGCTCGCCCCGGCCGGAGGCGTCGGCCTCGCACCGCACCTCGCCGCGGACGTCGACCTGCTGTCCGCCGTGATCGCCGACGAGGCCGGCGGAGGCCGTGTCCCCTTGTCCCTGCCGAGCCTGCGCCGGACCTCCGACCCCGCCACCCGGGAGGCCTACGCCGCAGCGCTGATCGGACGCGTCGAACCGGACGACCGGCTGGCCGCGCTCGCGGTCGAGGCGCTCCTCGGTGAGGAACCGGACCAGGGCTCGTGGCAGGTGCTCAGCCGGCTCAGGGCGGAGCGGGCCGTCGCGACCTCCTACGTGTGCAACTCCCTCGACCGGCGGCTCACGCACGACCACCGTCGCTGGCTCGAACTCGACCTGCCCGCCGACCTGGTGACGGAACTGAGCCATCGCCCGCACCTCGGCTGGCTCCGTGCCGTGTGCGACTTCCGTGGGGCCGCACGCAAGGAGACACCGGGCTACGAGGAGATGGGCCGGGCCATCGTCGGCGGTTCCGTGGGCGGCAGGTTCTCCCTGCAACTGCTGGACGAGATCACGGATTACATGCTGGCGTCCACGCCGATGGACGCGTACTGCCTCAGGAAGGCCGTGCGCGAGGCACCGGACGGTCAGCGCCGCGACCTGTACGCGGCCATCTCCCAGACCGAAGGAGGCGAGAGGCTCCGCCCGGGCCTGGCCAACTTCAGCCACGAGGAGATGATCAGCCACCAGGAGGCCGTGGCCGCACTGGGCTACCCCTATCCGAATCCGGTGCCCGCACCGCCCGCCGCCCTGGCCCGCGACATGTCGGC
>NZ_JBXVPZ010000706.1:0-3455 GCF_057961495.1 Streptomyces sp. P5F9
GTCCAGGGCCGGGTTGCGGTCGAAGAAGCCGTCCGGCTCCAGGCGCAGCCGGGCCTTGGCCACCGGCATCACCGGCCACTCCTCCGGACGCGGGAAGTGGTGCGAGCCGATGGTGGCCCACAGCACGAGGTCCGTGCCGTCCAACGACCGGTTCTCCTCCTGCCACTTGTGGACGCCGTCCGCGCCCGGCTCGGCCTGGTTGGGGTATTCGCCGCCGACGAACCGCCGGTCCGCGTCATAGGCCGTGGCCCACAACTGCCGCCCCACGAACGGGGCTCGGCGTGCGCACACACTGTCCTCGCGCACCGGCAGCACCGCCGTGTTCTCCAAGTGCACGCGGTACGCGGTCGGTTCACCCATCCGGTTACGCGACTCGGTGCTCTCCACCCGCCAGTGCAGCCCGCGGGACGGATCGGTGCGCAGGGCGCCCTCCGCCTCGCTGAGGATCGGCCGCAGCACGGTCCTGGCCGCGTTGCCGTACGGGTCGAGCACCGGGTCGGGCTCGTGCTCGGCGGTGACCTCCACCAGCCGGTTGGGATCGCCGTCCACCGCCATGTCGAGGCGGACGCTGAAGAAGTGCTGGTGATTGGTGACCGCTACGTTCGGCGCGACCCGGCGTGCGTACGGCGTCGCCTCGTCCTCCTCGACGCCGGTGGCGGAGAGGATGCCGGTCATCTTGATCTCCAGCATCACCGAACCGTCCTGGTACAGCGACCAGTAGAAGCCGTAGTCGTAGTTGGCGACGGTGGCGAACGCCGAGATGATCAGCCGGCGCGAACGGCGCACCTCCGTACGGCCCGTGCGCCCGTCGTGGTGCTTCCACAGGATCCCGTCGTCCTCCTCGTGCACGCACACGGCGTTGGGGATGAGCCGGGGGACGCCGTCGCCGCCGAGCACCGCCACGTCGAAGTACTGGATGACACCGAGGCAATCGCAGCCCAGGGCAAGGGAGTTGGTGAGCGGGCCCGCGCCGTACTCGCCCCAGTCGAAGAAGTTCTTGCGGTACTGGGTGGAGGCGGTGTCGAAGTACGGGACGTACATCTCGTTGACGGCCGCACGCCGGATCACCTGCCGAGGACCCTTCCCCGCCGCGGCGAAGGAGAGGTTGTGCAGCACGAGCCCCTCGCGATGACTGAAGCCGACCCGCACCGACCACCCCTGCCAGTCGATCCCCTGACCGGTGACGGTGAAGCTCGGCCCCTCCGGCTGGACGACCTCCAGCGGCTTCAGCCCCGGTCGCTCGGCCACCGTCCCGGCCGCGAACACGCCCGACTCCTCCGACAGCGGCACCACCCCGTGATCCTCGATGTGCAGGATCTCCATGGTCTCCATGTCGATGATCGGCACCACGCCCTGCACCGGGCGTGCGTAGCCGTTGTCGTCCTCGGAGACGCGGTGCCAGACGCTGCCCCAGGTCAGCCGGCGGCCCGCGTATTCGGTCGGCTCGAATCCGCCGATGGACTCCGGGTCCACCATCACCAGCGACACGTCGTGGATCCCGCGCAGCGCCAGCGCCTCCCGGAAGCGCGGGTCAGCCCGACAGGCGGCCGCGGCCTGCCGGGCCTCTTCGGAGGAACAGCCCGGACTGCGGACGTCCAACTCCCGCCAGGCGGTGGTCTGCGGCTTGTCGCCGAGTTCGAGATCGACCTCGAACGCGTGGCGCGCGGAGGTGGAGAACACGACCGCGCGGGCTCGCCGGTTGTCCCCGGGCGCGGCACGCCGGGCGTGGTCCTCGTCCAGCGCCACACCCCAGAAGCGCGCGTCGTCGGGAACCCGGGTGTCGGCTCTCAACACGCTTACTGCGGTGGCCAGTTCGGTGACGGTGAGCGGGTCCAGCGGGTGGGGTGCGTCGGCCGGTACGGGTTCGGGGGCGAGAGTGCTCACAGCGGGTTTCCTTCCAAGACGATGCCGCCGTCGGCGCGGGGATCGGAGGCGCCGTCCAACTGGCCGGTGGCGGACAGTCGTACGGCCTGGGTGTGACCGGCCAGATCGGTACGGCCCGGCGCCACGACGACCGGAACCCCCGACGGGAACACGCCCGCCGGAACGGACCCGGGCTCGGCCAGCAAGGTCGGCGCCTCGTAGCCGATGTCGCGGGCGCCGATCACCCAGCGCGGCCGGTCGAGGACGGCGACCGGATCGGCGGCCGGGTCCATCAGGCCGGGCACGGTCTGGGCGAGGATCTGCGGCTGCGCCCGACCGCCCTGGCAACCGGCCGCGAGCAGCAGTTCGGCGGACCGGCCGAGCACGGGGCACAGGGTGTGCGGTGGCCGTAGACCAGGGCCTATGAGGGCGGGATGGCCAGGGAGGAGGCTGAACGCCGAACCCCGGTTGTGCAGCACGATGCCCGTCTCCGGTTCGCAGATGCCGGCGCCGAAGGTCTGGTAGACGCTCTGGATCAGCGAGACGGCCAGCCCGGACGCGTCCACGGCGGTGATCGCGACGGTGTCCCCGGCGGGCCGGAAGGACGGCTCGGGCGGTCGCGCACCGGCGAGCGGAGCCGGGCGCAGCAGTCCGTCCAGGTCGATGGGCGAGGGGCCGAGCGGGTCACCCAGCAGCAAGTCCCGTGCTGCCGAGGCATCTTGGCAGCGAGCGGCCAGCGCGCCGGTACGCTCCGGCTCGGACAGTTTCGCCGCCGACGCGGCGGTCTCCAGTACGGCCAGCAGACTCGCCCCCTGGCTCGGCGGCGGGGCGGTCCACCAGCGAGTTCCGGCCACGTCCAGCGTCAACGGCTCGACGCTCTCCGCCTGATGGGCCGCGAGATCGCTCGCGGTGAGCGCACTTCCGGCCCGGCGCAGCCCGGCCGCCAGCGCCTCGGCGATCGCGCCCCGGTAGAAGGACGACGGATCGTCGGCGAGTGCCCGTAGCACGACGGCCAGTTGGGGTTGGGGGAGCGGGTCGCCCTCGTTGAGCGGCGCGCCGTCGGGGCCGGTCAGCAGTGTGGTGAGCCCGGGGTCCGCGCCGATCTGCGGGGCCCGCTCACGGATGGCGCGCGCCAGACCGGCCGACACGGTGGCCCCGCTCTCGGCCAGTTCGGCGGCGTCCCGCAGCGCCTCGGCCAGGGCACCTGGCGTGCCGTGGGCGTCGGCGAGCGCCGCCCAGCCCGCCACCACACCGGGCACGGTCACCGTCTGCGGCCCCTGCGCGGGCATCCGCCGGTCGGCGGCGCGCAGCGCATCGACGTCTACGGCCTCTGCCGCGGCCCCCGCCGAGATCACCGCGCGCACCGAACCACCGGGGGCGTGCACGAGGGCGATCAAGTCGCCGCCCAGGGAACACTGGTGGGGGTAGACGACGGTGAGGGCGGCGGCTGCCGCCAGCGCCGCGTCCACGGCGTTGCCGCCTCGCTGGGCCGCGCGGCGGCCCGCTGTCAGCGCCGCCGGGTGCGGCGCGGCCAGGATCAGCGGGGAGGCGGCTGTCACGCGGCGTCCCTCGGGAGGAGCACGGTGCGGGAG
>NZ_JBXVPZ010000707.1:0-2433 GCF_057961495.1 Streptomyces sp. P5F9
GCCCCCACCGATGCCACGGAGGTCCCTCATGGAGGACTACGCGCTCAAGGCCGTCGAGCGGCTCACCACCCGTCCCGCCGAGCCCTACGACACTCTGTCCGTCGCGCCGATCACCCCGCTGCTGGGGGCCGAGGTCACCGGCCTCGACCTGTCCCAGGAGCTGACACCCCAGCAGGAGAAGGAACTCAAGCACGCGTTCCAGACCCACCACGTCCTCGTCTTCCGCGACCAGGACATCACTCCCGAGGAGCACAAGCGGTTCGCGGGCGTCTTCGGCGAACTGCACCCCGTGGCCCTCGCGCCAGAGGGATCGGACCCGCACATCCTGGACATCAAGGCGACCAAGGAGTCCAAGGCCGTGGCCGGCAACGGCTGGCACGCCGACGGTACCGCCGACGCCGAACCCTCCCTCGGTTCGCTGCTGTACATCACCACGATCCCCGAGGGCGGCAGTGGCGGCGACACCGTCTTCGCCAACATGCACCTCGCCTACGAACTGCTCTCACCGGCGATGCGCAGCTTCCTCGAAAGCCTCACCGCCGTCCACGACGGAGCCCTGCCCTGGACCGCCGCCGGACAGACCCCGCCGCCCGAGTACGAGGTACCGCGCACCGAACAACCGGTCATCGCCCGCCACCCGGAGACCGACCGCAAGCTCCTCTTCGTCAACGCCCCCTACACCTCGCACATCACCCAGCTGTCCCGCGCCGAGAGCGACGCCCTGCTCGACATGCTGTACGCGCACATAGCCCGCACCCCGTTGCTGCACTGCCGGGTCCGCTGGCAGGAGCGCACGCTCGTCCTCTGGGACAACCGCAGCGTCCAACACCACGCCGTCTGGGACTACTTCCCGCACACCCGCGAGGGCCGTCGGGTCGCCGTCAACGGCAGCCGCCTGCAGGCCTGACCCGGTTCCCCGACGGAAGTCACGCGCCTGGCCGAGGGGCTCCTCGCGACGCTGAGGTCACTCGGCGCCGACCGGAAGTCCTCGGGGTGCCCCGCCTGACGTGCTTCAAGCCGCCGCCACCCTCCCCGCCGGAGACGAAGCCTCCGATCGATCAGTCCTTCGGTGCCTCGCGCAGAACCTCCAACGCGGTTACGGCGACGTGCAGTTGGGTGCGTTCGGCACCGGCCTCCAAGTCGGCGCCGAGGAGGCGTTCGATGGTGTGCAGGCGCTGGTAGAAGGCCTGCCGGGAGAGGCCGACGCGCTTGGCCGCGATCGACTTGTTGCCGGCGGCGTCGAGGTATTCGCGCAGGGTGGCGAGCAGGTCGCTGCCGTGCCGGGCGTCGTGCTGGACCAGGCGCCCGAGGCGATGTTCCACGTACTTCTGGACCCGCACGTCATCGCGCAGAGAGTAGAGCAGCTCCGGCAGGCCCACGTCGGAGGCGACATGGAACGGGCGGCCGCGCGAGGCGGGACCGATGGCGTCGGCGACCTCCTCGGCCTCGCGGAACGACCGTGTGACCTGGCTGAGTTCGGTGACACCGGGGCCGACCGCGACGACGACGTCCTCTCCGAACGTGGCCCGTAGATCGAGGGCGATACGTTCCACGACGGGCTGCCAGGCACTCGCGCGGGCCAGTGCCATGAGCAGTCCGGTACGACGCCCGGAGAGGTCTCCCACCAGGGCTTTGACGCCGGAGGTGAGGAGTCCTTCGGCGAGGTGGGCGCTCACGGTGACGTCGCCGGCCCGTGCCCCCGCGTGGTCGACGACGACCGGCAGGAGACGGTGGCCGGTCGTCGGCAGCCCCAGCGCCTCGGCCCGCAGCCGGGCCTCGGTACGGCTGCGATACCGCCAGTGCAGCAGATCGAGCAGGACGGAACTGTGCGCCCGCCGATCCCACTCCGGGGCACCCGTGAGCCGGGCCAACGTGAGGGCGGTGGCGGCCTGTTCGAGGATCATCGTGTGCTCAGGACCGAAGGGCGGTCCGCCCGTGAGGGGCAGCATGACCAGTCGCCCCCACCGGCTGCTCCGCTCCTCGACCGGCGCCACGAGCCACTCCTCGGGCCCGCTGACCGCCGCCCGGTCCGGCGTCCCGGCGGCGCGCGAACGACGCGGCCAGGCATCCAGGACCTGTCCGTCCGCGCGCCCGGCCACGGCCCAGCTCACCGCGTGGTGGATCAGGTTCTCCAGCACGACCGGACACCCCGAGAGGTCCGAAGCGGTCTGTACGAACTCCTCCGGTTCGGCGCCGCGCAGAGTGAGCGACGTGAAGAGTTCGTGCACGTGCTGGGCGCGGCGCAGCAACTCGCCCTGCGCGTCCAGGATCAGGGCGTGCACGGTCTGAGTGACCTCGATGAACCGCACCCCGCGCGCCAGCACGATCAGCGGCAGATCCCGCTCACTGCACGCGGTGACGAGATCCGGGGGAGCCTGCTGATACCGGCGCCCCAGCTCCACGACCAGCCCCGCCACCCCCACGTCCGCCAAC
>NZ_JBXVPZ010000707.1:2443-3443 GCF_057961495.1 Streptomyces sp. P5F9
CCGCCAACTGGTCGACGTAGCCGCGCAGTTGTGTCGGGTCCGAGGGGTGCGGCATGCCCGTGGTGAGCACCAGCTCCCCGCCCTCCAGGAACGAGGCGGGATCAAGAAGCTCGGTGACGTGGACCCACCGAACCGTGCGCCCCAACTGCCCTTCCCCGGCCGCAACTCGGGGCAGCCCGGCCGCGATGACGGGCAGTCGCAGTACGTCGGCGACCGTGAGAAACGGCATGGGCGCGGGTTCCTCCGGAGGTGTGGCGGTGTGGTTCCGGAACACTCTGCGGGGTGGGGCGAGGACTGTGCAAGCTCCTCAGGGGGTGTGCGCCTGTTCGCCGTGGGGGTGCCTGTTGGGTTGGCGGGTGCGGGTTCGTTGTGGCTGGTCGCGCGCACGCGGCGGAGCCGCACATGGACACAGTCCCGCGCCCCTGGCGGGGTTAGGGCCGGCGTGCGATGTGATCCGCGACCGTGGCTATCGGGGACGTTCGCATGCGCCCACCCGCCTCATGCCGATCCGCCAGCCGATAAGCCACGTAGAGCCCCCGCACCCCGAGCCACCGCAACGGCTCCGGCTCCCATGTACCCGGCCGATGACCGGTCCACGGCAACCGAGTCAACCGGGACTCACGCCCCAGCACCAGATCGGTCAGAGTACGGCCGGCAAGGTTCGTAGAGGTCACCCCGTGCCCCACGTACCCCCCGGCCCAGCCGAGCCCGGTCACCCGGTCGAGCCCCACCGTCGCCGACCAGTCCCGCGGCACCGCGAGTACCCCGCACCAGGCATGGTCGACACGGGCGCCGGCGGTCTGCGGCAGCACCTTGTGCAGGGTCTCGGTCAGTTCATCGATCGTCCGGTCGGCCACCCGCCCGTCGGAGTCGGTCCGCGACCCGAACCGATACGGCACCCCCCGCCCCCCGATCGCGATCCGGTCGTCCAGCGTGCGCTGGGCATACAGATGCCCGTGCGCGGTGTCGCCCAAGGTCTCCCGCCCGACCCACCCGATCT
>NZ_JBXVPZ010000708.1:0-3439 GCF_057961495.1 Streptomyces sp. P5F9
GTTCACTTGTGGGGCCGGGTAGGTGCTGCCTGGAGCTGTTCGTTGCGGGGTGCGGGTCGTATGTGGCTGGTCGCGCCCACGCGGCGGAGCCGCAAATCGACACAGCCCCGCGCCCCTTTTTGTGGCGCTTTGCGCCTACAAAAAGAGGGGGGCTCACCCGTCACCGGATGGCCCCCCTCCCTGTTCTTCCCGCGACCTAGACCTTCAGCGTCCTGATCGACGTCGGTGCGTGGCCCGGTTCCGTCGCGATCTCCTCGAACTCCACCACGTTGCTGATGTCGTTCGTCTTGCTCATGGCGATGTTGGTGACTCGTTCGAGGATGGCTTCTACGACGACCGGGACCCTGAACTCCGCCGCGAGCTTCTTGGCCTGCTCGAAGGCCGTGCCCAGTTCGGTGGGGTCGGTGACGCGGATGGCCTTGCAGCCCAGTCCTTCTACGACCTTGATGTGGTCGACGCCGTAGACGCCCAGCTCGGGCGAGTTGATGTTCTCAAATTCCAGGTTGACCTGGAAGTTGATGTCCAGGCCGATCTGCGCCTGCCGGATGAGGCCCAAGTAGGCGTTGTTCACGAGGACATGGACGTACGGGATGCGGTGCTGTGCCCCGACCGCCAGTTCCTCGATCATGAACTGGAAGTCGTAGTCGCCGGAGAGGGCGACCACGGACGCGTCGGGATCGGCCTTCGCGACGCCCAGTGCGGCCGGGATCGTCCAGCCGAGGGGGCCCGCCTGGCCGCAGTTGATCCAGTGGCGGGGGCGGTAGACGTGGAGCATCTGGGCGCCGGCGATCTGGGAGAGGCCGATCGTGGAGACGTACCGGGTCTCCGGGCCGAAGGCCTTGTTCATCTCCTCGTAGACACGCTGGGGTTTGATCGGGATGTCGTCGAAGTGCGTACGGCGCTGGAGAGTTGACTTCCGCTCCTGTGCCGCGGCCGCCCATGTCGAGCGGTCGGGAAGGGTGCCCTCCGCCTTCAACTCCCTTGCCACGTCAACGAACAGCTCCAGCGCCGCCTTCGCGTCGGACGCGATGCCGTAGTCGGGGGCGAAGATCTTGCCGATCTGGGTGGGTTCGATGTCGACGTGGACGAACGTGCGGCCCGCCGTGTAGACGTCCAGCTTGCCGGTGTGGCGGTTGGCCCAGCGGTTGCCGATGCCGAGGACGAAGTCGGACTCCAGGAAGGTCGCGTTGCCGTAGCGGTGCGAGGTCTGGAGGCCGACCATGCCGGCGTTCAGTTCGTGGTCGTCGGGCAGGACGCCCCAGCCCATCAGGGTCGGGACGACCGGGGTACCCGTCAACTCGGCGAATTCCACGAGGAGTTCGGCCGCGTCCGCGTTGATGACACCGCCGCCTGCGACGATCAGCGGGCGTTCGGAGCCGTTCAGCATCCCGATCGCCTTCTCGATCTGGGCCCGGGTCGCGGCGGGCCTGTAGGCCTGGAGCGGCTCGTACGTCTCCGGGTCGAACTCGATCTCCGTGAGCTGTACGTCGATCGGGAGGTCGATGAGGACCGGGCCGGGGCGGCCGGAGCGCATGAGGTGGAAGGCCTGCTGGAAGACGCCGGGGACCTGGGCCGCCTCCAGGACCGTGATCGCCATCTTCGTCACCGGGGCCGCGATCGACGCGATGTCCACGGCCTGGAAGTCCTCCTTGTGGATCACGGCGGTCGGGGCCTGGCCCGTGATGCACAGGATCGGGATCGAGTCGCCGATCGCCGAGTAGAGGCCGGTGATCATGTCGGTGCCGGCCGGGCCCGAGGTGCCGATGCAGACACCGATGTTGCCCGGACCGGTACGGGTGTAGCCCTCCGCCATGTGCGAGGCGCCCTCGACATGGCGGGCGAGGGTGTGGTGGATGCCGCCGGAGGCCTTGAGCGCGGCGTAGAAGGGGTTGATCGCCGCGCCCGGGACACCGAACGCGTCGCTGACGCCCTCGCGCTTGAGGATCTCGACTGCCGCGCGGGCAGCGGTCATACGAGCCATGGAGTACTCCTGCTTCGGCTGTCGGAATCACATCACCGGCGCGCCCCGCGGTGAAAACTCCTTGCGAGCTTCTGACTTCCGCATCCGGTTTCCGTATTGCGGAATCTAAATTCTACTATCTGGAAGTAATGTAGGTGGAGTGACCAAGGCCGTCAAGAGACGGACAAGCAGGGGTTTTCAGGAGGACTATGGGGCTCATGTCCGAGAGCGTGCCGGTGCGCTGTCCGGCGTGCCGACGAGAACACGTCTACGCCGCGCCGTCGTATCCCTGTGTGTGCGGGGCGCCCGTCGCTCCGCCGCTGGACCAACGTGGCGTCGCCACGGTCGTGAACCACCGCGTGTGGGACGAGGACTGGATCGCGGTCCGCTGCGCGGCCTGCGGCCGGCTCGACGAGTGGCCGTACCCGGAGCTGGGCTGCCCGTGCGGGACCCTGCTGCGGATACCGGTCGCGGGCGCGGAACCGACATCGGAACCCGCCCCGAGGACCCCCAAGGCCGGCACCGAGGTCGAGGGCCGGCCCGCCTTCCAGCCCGTCACGATCCGCACCGCGCGCGACGCGGTCACCGCCGCCGCGCTCTATCTGCGCTGGCTCGGCTACCGGGACATCCGCCGCGCCGACCAGAGACCCCCGTCCGGCATCGGCCTCGCCGCCCGCGGCATCCTCGCGCAGGTCGACCCGACCGTACGCCCGGCCTCACTGCGCGACGTGGAGTGCCTGTGGCTGACAGCCATGACGGAGTCCACCGAATGCGTCTACTTCTCCCTCGCCGGCTACGCAGACGACGCCCGCGCCCGCGCGGACGCCCTCGGCATCCCCCTGTTCATCCTCGACCTAACGGGCACGCCCCAGCCAGTGAACGAGCTGGCCGATCAACTCGACGCGGCGGGAAGTTAGTTGGGCGGGCGGGGTTGGTTCGCGTCGACCACGGCCGCTTCGTGACGGCCGACGCCGAGCGACGGGCACCGGATAGCTGCGGCCGACGACCGCCCGACGGTTCGGCGAGGACTCGCCCCGCAAGTCGCCAACCTCACCGCAGACCGCCCTACTCACCCTCACGATCACGCCCCAGCCGGTGAACGACCCGGCCGACCAACTCGACGCGGCAGGGAACCAGTTGAGCGGGCGCGGTTGCTTCGTGACGACCACAGGCGGTTCGTAAGGGCAGACGCCGAACGACGGGCAGCGGGCGACAACCGGACCACGCGACGAAGACGCGGGCCCACCCGGATGCCGTCCGCCGCCGCCGACGTCGTACAGCTGCGGCTGCGGCTGCGGGACGTCGCCACGAAGCCGCACCGCAAGTCGCCGGACTCACCGCAGGCCGTCACGTCAGACGCATCCCAGGCCGTCGGACGCACCGAGTCACAGCAGCTCGGCCGAGCCCCTGCGCCCCGCAGTTGAGCGCCCCACCACACACCACCGGCCGGACACCCAGGTCACCCCACACCCCAGCAAC
>NZ_JBXVPZ010000709.1:0-3437 GCF_057961495.1 Streptomyces sp. P5F9
GGGTCGCCCTGTCGATCCGGGGGCGGTTGCGGGACCTCGGCGGGAGTGCCGAGCTGGTCTCGATTCCCGGGCAGGGCACGGAAGTCGAGCTGAAAGTACCGAAAGCGCGGGGGAAGGCGGGGACACGATGAGTGAGCGGAAGGGCCCGATCAGGGTCATGGTGGTCGACGACCACCCGATGTGGCGCGACGCCGTCGCCCGCGACCTGGCCGAGGCCGGCTTCGACGTGGTCGCCACCGCAGGTGACGGCGAACAGGCGGTGCGCCGGGCCAAGGCCGCCGCCCCGGACGTCCTCGTCCTGGACCTGAACCTGCCGCAGATGCCCGGCGTCCAGGTCTGCAAGGAACTGGTGGGCGCCAACCCGGCGTTGCGCGTCCTGGTCCTCTCCGCGAGCGGTGAGCACGCGGACGTGCTGGAGGCGGTGAAGTCGGGCGCGACCGGCTATCTGCTCAAGTCGGCTTCCACGGAAGAGCTGTTGGACGCCGTGCGCCGGACGGCGGTCGGCGACCCGGTGTTCACCCCGGGGCTCGCCGGACTCGTCCTCGGCGAGTACCGCCGACTGGCCTCCGACCCGGCACCGGCCACCGACGGCGACCAGCCCAAGGCGCCCCAACTCACCGACCGCGAGACCGAAGTGCTGCGCCTGGTCGCCAAGGGCCTGAGCTACAAGCAGATCGCCGAACGTCTGGTCATCTCGCACCGCACGGTCCAGAACCATGTCCAGAACACCCTGGGCAAGCTCCAGTTGCACAACCGGGTGGAGCTGGTCCGGTACGCGATAGAGCGCGGCCTGGACGACGCGTAGGCAGCCCGGTAGATCAACTCCCCGGCAATTCACCGCACTTGATCTCGGAATTGACCTTCCCGCCCATCCCTCTGTGACCTGGATCACCATTAGCGTGGCTGTCACAGGAAACCGCGGCGAAGGGATATTTCCATGCGCGTCGGAGTACTGACCGGAGGCGGCGACTGCCCCGGACTCAACGCCGTCATCCGGGGCATCGTCCGCAAGGGCGTTCAGGAGTACGGCTACGACTTCGTCGGCTACCGGGACGGCTGGCGAGGTCCACTCGAAGGCGACACCGTCCGGCTCGACATCCCCGCGGTGCGCGGCATCCTGCCCCGCGGCGGCACCATCCTCGGCTCCTCCCGCACCAACCCGCTGAAGCTGGAGAACGGCATCAGCCGCATCAAGGACAACCTCGCCGCGCAGGAGGTCGACGCGCTCATCGTGATCGGCGGCGAGGACACGCTCGGGGTGGCCGCGCGGCTGTGGGACGAGAGCGGCGTGCCGTGCGTCGGCGTACCGAAGACCATCGACAACGACCTGTCCGCCACCGACTACACCTTCGGCTTCGACACCGCCGTCGGCATCGCCACCGAGGCGATCGACCGGCTGCACACCACCGCCGAGTCGCACATGCGGGTCCTGGTCTGCGAGGTGATGGGCCGGCACGCCGGCTGGATCGCCATCCACTCCGGACTCGCGGGCGGCGCCAACGTCATCCTCATCCCCGAGCAGCGCTTCGACGTCGAGCAGGTGTGCGCCTGGATCACCTCGCGCTTCAAGGCGTCGTACGCCCCGATCGTGGTCGTCGCGGAGGGGGCCATGCCCAAGGACGGCGATGTCGTGCTGAAGGACGGGACCCTCGACTCCTACGGGCACGTCCGGCTGTCCGGGGTGGGGGAGTGGCTGGCCAAGGAGATCGAGAAGCGGACCGGCAAGGAGGCCCGCACCACCGTCCTCGGCCACATCCAGCGCGGCGGCACACCCAGCGCCTTCGACCGCTGGCTCGCCACCCGCTTCGGCCTGCACGCCATCGAGGCCGTCCGCGACGGCGACTTCGGCAAGATGGTCGCCCTGCGCGGCACGGACATCGTCCGCGTACCGATCGCGGAGGCGACCGCCCAGCTGAAGACGGTCGACCCGAAGCTGTACGAGGAGGTCGGGGTGTTCTTCGGCTGAGGCTCGGTCGCGCTCTCGACGCCGGACGGGCATCCCAGCCCGTCCGGCGTTTGAGGACGAGACCCCTTCAGGGCCGAAGCAGGGGTCCGGGGGCGCAGCCCCTGGACGGTGCGTTCGACTCCGAGAACGTGCTCGTGCCCCGCAGCTGACCCACCAACTCCCGTACGACCGCAGCCCCGTTGAGCGTCAGCACCGACTCCGGGTGGAACTGGACCGAGGCGAAGCCAGGAGCCCGCAGGGCGTGCACCTCCCCGGTCTCGCTCCGGCTCACCTCGACCCCGTGCGCGGCCAGCTCACCCAGCGCCTCGTCGTCACACCGCGCCACGAAGCTGTTGTAGAAGCCGACGGTCTCCTCCCGCCCGAACAGATCGATCACCGTCTGCGCCCCCTGGTACGGAACCTCCTTCCGTACGATGTCCAGGCCCAGCTCCGCCGCGATCAGCTCGTGCCCGAGGCACACGCCGAGGACACCGTGCCGGTTCTCCCGGAGGACCTCGGCGGTCAGCGCGCGCAGGAACCGCATCTTCGGGTCGGCCGTGTCGGAGGGGTCGCCCGGCCCCGGCCCCAGCACCACGGGCCCCTCGTGCGCGAGCACCGCCTCCCGCAGCCCCTCCTCGTCGTACCGCCGGACGGTCACCTCAAGGCCGCTCGACCGCAGCACGTGCGCGAGCATCGCCGTGAAGGTGTCCTCCCCGTCGACGACCAGCGCGTGCCCGGTCAGCTCCTCGGACCGCTCCTGCATCCGCAGCCAGAAGGGGGCCAACGAGGTGCGGCGGCCGTCGAGTGCGGCCCGCACCCGGGGGTCGTCGGTCAGCCGGGGGCGCGTGCTCTCGTCCCGCGGCCGGGACGGTCGTACGCCAAGAGCGGCCAGGACCCCCGCAGCCTTCGCGTGGGTCTCCGCGACCTCGCTCGCCGGGTCAGAGCCGCGGACCAGGGTGGCGCCGACCGGCACCCGCAGCCGGCCGGCCGGGTCGATGTCGGCGGTGCGGATGAGGATGGGGGAGTCGAGGGTCTGGGCGCCGCCGGAGTCCCGGCCGAGCAGCGCGAGCGCACCGGCGTAGTAGCCGCGCCCGCCGACCTCGTGCCGCTCGATGACCCGGCAGGCGTTCTGGACGGGCGAGCCGGTGACGGTCGCCGCGAACATCGTCTCCTTCAGCACCTCGCGCACGTCCAGCGAGGACCGGCCGCGCAACTCGTACTCCGTGTGCGCGAGATGGGCCATCTCCTTCAGCCGGGGCCCGATCACGACCCCGCCCATGTCGCCGACCGTGCACATCATCTTGAGCTCCTCGTCGACGACCATCGACAGCTCCTCGATCTCCTTGCCGTCCGCGAGGAAGGCGAGGAGGTGTTCGGGCGTCGGTCCCTCGGCCGGATAGCGATAGGTCCCGCTGATCGGGTTCATGACGACGGTCCCGCCGGACATCCGGACGTGCACTTCAGGGCTCGCGCCCACGAGCGTCCGCCCACC
>NZ_JBXVPZ010000710.1:0-3424 GCF_057961495.1 Streptomyces sp. P5F9
CGGTGAGCCCGACGCCCCGTCGACCGTGCACGACTGCACCCGGCTCCCGCCCCCGCTCAGCGTCACGTCGAGCGTCATGCCCCGGTACGGCAGCCCGCGCAGACTCACCGCCCCCCAGTTCGACGGCAGGCACGGGCTCAGCCGTAGCGAGTCGTCCGTGAAGGCCAGGCCGAACAGGCCGTCGTGGATCAGGCGGAGATACGCCGTCGCCGACCAGGTCTGGTCGGGCTGAGAGACGAAGTGGTCGGCGTGCCCGCTCGCGCCGCCCTGCCAGCCGCCGTCGACGGCGCCGGTCGCGGAGTCGTACAGCTCGTAGAAGCCGCCGCTCGCCGTGACCAGGTCGGCGAGGGTCTCGACGGCGAGGGCGAACGGCTCGGGGCGGCCCGCGTCGGCGGCGGCCTGGCCGTACAGCCCGTGGACCATCGGCCAGACCATCACGTTGTGCCGTCCCGGATGCCGGTCGTCGAAGCGCGGGAAGTGCGGCCAGACGTTGACGATGCCGTACGGCTGCCAGTGCGTGGAGTCGAGGAGCTGGACAGCGCGTTCGGGCTCGGCGACGCCGAGGAGGATCGCGAGGGCCAGCCCCGCGCCCTCCTGCGAGGTGTCGACATGTCCGGCACGGGTGCCCTCGCCGTGCACGAGATAGGCGTAGGTGCCGGCGTCCGGGCGCCACAGGTGTTGGTCGATCGCCGAGCGCAGGTGCTCCGCGTCCGAGCGGAACGAGGCGGCCTGTACGGGGTGGCCGAGGGCCTCGGACATGGCGGCGAGGGCCTGATGGGCGCCGTAGTAAAGGGAGTTGGTCGACAGGCACATCAGTTTGTCGGCGTGCGGGTGGTCGAGGACGAAGGACGAGTGGACGGACGTCGAGGCGGGCGGGCTGGGGTAGCCGGAGATGCCGTCGTTCATGAAGCCGGGGCCCTCGAAGAGGCCGAACGACGGGTTGAAGTGCTGGGCGCGGCGGGCCGCGAGGGTGTGCGCGGACGTGTCGTAGGCCCGGGTGAGGAAGGCGCGGTCGCCGGTGACCAGGTAGTGGTGATGCGCGGCCAGGACCCACACGATCTGGTCCCACCACTGGTTGTCCTGCTGGACGACGAACCCGTCCCGGGTGCGGTCGACCACGGACCACAGGGTGTTGCGGCCGACGTCAGGCGCGAGCAGGCTCACCCCGCTCCACGCGTTGACGGCCGCGTCCCGCGTCCAGCGCTGCGGCGCGGGATAGCCGCCGCCCGCCCGGACGACGGTGCCGGGCGGATAGGAGAGCAGGCCCGCCTTGTCGTACACGGCGCGGTCGGCGCCGATGGTGTTGGCGCCGGACACGGATCTGAGCGCGGAGGCGTAGACGGTGCCGAGGCGGCGTTGGACGGCCTGGTCGTCGAAGGTGAGGGTGGGCATGGTGTAGCCGTTCCCGGGAGCCGGGCCCTGCGCACCCGCCGGGACCGCCGTCGCCCCGGCGATGCCCAGCGCGATCAGGAGAGCCCGCCGCGAGATCCCGCGTTCAGCTGGCACGTTCCGTCCTCTCGGGCTCCCGGGGTCGAGGTGACTCCGGGAGCCCTGAGAACGATGGTGCCCCCTGGACGTTTCGGTCAGGCGCCCGGGTCGAACGTGATTCCGGACGGCTCCGCCGACGTGAGGTGGGCCGCGAAGTTCGCGTCCTTGAGCCCGAAGTTGGCGCTGCCGAAGTCGTACGCGCTCAACTTGTCGCGCAGGCCCGCCGGGTAGCCGTTCCAGCCGACGAGCGGCGGGTACTGCCAGGTGTGCTTGGCGTTCTCCGGCGGCTCGTCGTTCGCGTTCGCCAGGCGGAAGTCGTGCGTGCCGATGCCGTCCTTGTGGTAGACGATCTTGGCGTGCGTGCCGTCGAAACGGACGTCGGACGCCGCATGCACGGTGAACGAACCGTGGTTGGACGTCGACACGTACTGGATCGTGCCGTTCTGCACCCACACCACGACGTGTTCCCAGTCGTTGCGGTGGCCGCCGATACTGGAGTTGGCGACGGCCTGGTCCTTCTCGAAGTACAGGCCGTACATGTAGGCGCACCAGCCGTTGTTGCACTTGTAGCGCGAGTAGCTGTTGGTGTTGTCGAGGTCCGAGGCGTCGTGGCACTCGCCGCTGAGCGAACCCGTCGGGTTCAGGCCGCCGTTGATCGTCCCGTCGGGGCCGATCGCGGGTGTCGGGTAGCAGCCGTCCGTGTCGTAGTCGAAGGCGGGCAGATACGTCTGCTCGGCGGCTTCGGCGTTCGCGGGAAGCGCGGTGGGCGGGGCGGCGAAGGCGGCGCTGGGGAAGGCGATGACCAGGGCGGCGGCACCGCCGAGGCCGACGAGCCACCTTCCGCGGCGGGTGCGGGACTTCTGGGACGACACTGCGTCCTCCTCTTGGGTGCAGCCCAACGGCTATGGAGGGAAAGGGCTTTCATGATCTCGACTTTCCATGTACGCGCCAAGAGGGAGGGGTGTCACTCCGGTAACGACCCGCCCAATACTTGATCTACGCAACTTCCTTAACGCTCGGGCAGATCCGCCGCCGACTCCTCCGGCGCGAGGTCCGGGCGCAGCCGCAGCCAGGACGGCTGGCGCAGCATCCCGGCCCGGGTACGGGTGCTGTAGCGGACCTCACCGACCAGCCGGGGCACGACCCAGCGCGCGCCGGCCACCGGCGGTGCGGGGTCGAAGGGGCACGTGCCGGTCCCGGCGGCCCGCAGGAGTACGGCGAGTTCGGCACGCTCGGCCTCGCTCCAGCCGGTGCCGACATTGCCGACGTACCGCAGCCGGCCGGCCGCGCGCTGCCCCACCAGCACCGCGCCGGGCAGACCCGTCAGACGCCCCTTGCCGGGCACCCAGCCGCCGACCAGCACGTCCTCGCTGCGCAGATTGCGGATCTTGATCCAGGCGCGGGAACGGACCCCGGGTTCGTACACCGAGTCCAGCCGCTTGCAGACGAGGCCTTCGAGTCCGTGTTCGCGGGTGGCCCGCAGGGCTTCCGCGCCATGTCCGGTGAGGGCGGCGGGAGTTGACCAGTACGGGCCGTCGAGGTCGAGCTGCTCCAGCGTGCTGCGTCGGTGGGCGTAGGGGAGGGCGAGGAGCGGCTGTCCGAGGTGGGGGATGTCGAACAACACGAGGTGGACGGGCGTTTCGGCGGCTCGGCGCACAGCCTGCGCCGGCGACCCGGCCAGGCCCATCCGGCCCTGCAGCAACTGGAAGTCGGCGCGGCCGTGTTCGTCCAGGGCCAGGATCTCGCCGTCGAGGATCGCCGGGGTGGTGCCCAACTCGCTGCCCAGGGCGAGCAGTTCGGGGTAGGCGGCGGTGATGTCCTCGCCGGAGCGGGCGCGCAGGAGGACGCTGCCGTCGCCGGGGAGGTACACCAGCACGCGCTGGCCGTCCTGCTTGGTCTCGTAGGCCCACTGGAGGTCCTGGGCGGTGGGCGGGAG